>JAHJCW010000287.1 GCA_018812885.1 bacterium
TTATATTTGTGTATCAGATTGTCATAAAGGATTATCAGTTTTCCACTTACCTGACAATCATAATGATTTTGTGTTAAGATTACCGCCGAATTTTAATTCTAAAGATTTATCGAACGGCAATTTATATGGCATAATTAAATCAGACAACGGGAAAGAAATGCCTATCGAATTAGACAGTTATCTTCCAATTGTTCAAGAAAATTTATGCCGTGGCTGTGGGGATTGTGTAACCGTTTGCGAATACAACGCCTGCCAATTGATAAATAAAGATGGTGAAATTAAAGTATTACAAATAGATGCAGAAATATGTCGCGGCTGTGGAACTTGCGTAACATTTTGTCCGTCAAGCGCTATTCAACCTGGAAGATATACATCTGATTGGCTATCGTTCAAATTTAACAATATTGATCCCAAAAAACGGAACATAGTGATTTATTCATGCAATTGGAATGGTGCTGATTTCGAAAAAGTTAATAATTCTAAAAATGCCAATACAAATTATATATTTATTCAAACTATGTGTACCGGACGAATTGAATCAACATTCATTTTACGTGCTCTTAAAGAAGGAGCCGATGGAGTATTAGTTGTTGGCTGCAGCGCTGATGAATGTCATTATGAGTTCGGTGCAAAACGCTTTGCTGAAACTTATGCTAAAGTTCAACAATTAGCACATATGCTTGGTTATGACAAAAATCGCATCGAGTATGAAACAATTTCCGATAAAAACACTGATAAATTCGTAGAAGTAGTTAATAATTATGCGAGGAAGTTCAAATGATGGATCTTGTAGATCAAATTAAAGCTTCTAATGCTTACGGCTGTCTGGAGTGTGGAAAATGCACAGCAGTATGTCCCGTTTCGCTTTTTAGTAAAAGCTACTCGCCTCGTTCAATGTTAACAAAAACTATTCGGAATGAATTTGATACATTGTATACCGATTATAATCTATGGAGTTGTCTAAGCTGTCGCCGTTGCGATGCAGTCTGTCCGGCAAATATAGATTACAGCACCTTAACCCAAATTGTACGTTCATCAGCCCAAGATTCCGGCTTTCACGGAAAATGCTCACACTCCGGAGCAATGGAACTTTTGCAAAGAACAATGACAACTAAAGATATCAAACAAAATCGTCTTGATTGGGTTACTGATGATTTAGAGATTACAGATCATGGTGAAATATTATATTATGTAGGATGTGCTCCTTATTTTGATGTGTTTTTTAATGATTTAGATATTTCAACTATCGATGCTGCAAAAAGCAGCATTAAAATTTTAAATAAACTTGGCATTACACCAGTTGTAATGTCTGATGAAAGATGCTGTGGGCATGATCTTCTTTGGAATGGTGATATCGAAAATTTTAAAATGTTAGCAGAAAAAAATATTGAATCAGTTGAGAAAACAGGTGCTAAAACTATATTGTTTTCCTGTGCTGAATGTATGAGCGCCTTTATGAATTTATATCCAGAACATGGTTTCAAGGTTAAACCGAAATTGCTGCATATGAGTCAATTTTTAGCGGAAAAAATGTCAGCTAACGAACTGAATTTAAAAGAATCTGACACAGATATCACATTTCAAGATCCATGTCGATTGGGCCGCCACATGGGTATCTATGATGAACCACGGCAAGTCTTACAAAATAATGATGGTGAACATTACCATGAAATGATGCAACATAAAAAAAAATCGCTATGTTGCGGAGTAAGTGCTTGGATGAATTGTGATATCACGTCCAAAGGGATACAAAAAGAAAGATTAAAACAGGCCAAAGATACAGGGGCAGAAGTATTAGCTGTAGCTTGCCCCAAATGCCATATTCATCTCTCTTGTACAATGAAAGATAAATTTGTCGAAGATAATTATCACATGGATATCCGAGATATATCTACTGTGGTATTAGAGAGAATGGAATAACCAAATGCAAAAATTATTAATAGCCGATAAGATAGGAAAAAAGAATGAGTGAAAACGATTTACGCGTTGGTGTATTTGTTTGCGAGTGCGGAAGCAATATTGCAGGATCGCTTGATTGCCAAGCAGTTTCAGAATATGCGGGAACACTACCAAATGTTGTATGCTCAGTAGTAAATAAGTATACTTGTGCGGAACCCGGTCAGCAAGAAATTAAAAAACATATTAAGGAACACAATTTAAACCGTGTGGTTGTGGCTTCTTGTTCTCCCCGAATGCATGAACCTACATTTAGAAATTGTGTGGAAGAAGCTGGATTGAATCCATACTTATTAGAAATGGCAAATATTCGTGAGCATTGCAGCTGGGTACATTTGGACGATTATGACGGCGCAACAGCTAAAGCTAAAGACATAGTAAAGACATCAGTCGCTAGAGCGCGATTATTAGAGGAACAAACCGAGTCAAAAGTACCCATGACAAAAGAAGTACTCGTTATTGGTGGTGGTGTAGCAGGTATTCAGTCTGCATTGGATTTAGCTGATGCGGGATATAATGTAAACTTAGTTGAAAAGGAGGCATCCGTTGGTGGGCTAATGGCAACATTAGACAAGACTTATCCCACCATGGATTGTTCCATATGAATACTCGGACCAAAAATGATGGATGTCGGTCGACATCCCAATATTAATTTATACACATTTAGTGAGGTAGAAGAAGTAAGCGGTTATATTGGCAATTTTAATGTAAAGGTTCGGAAAAAAGCTCGTTTTGTTGATGAAACCCAATGTAATGCATGTGGCGAATGTGAAAAAGTATGTCCGGTCGTCGTAGCAGATGAATTCCAACAGGGTTTTTCATCCCATAAAGCCATATATATGCCATTCCCCCAAGCAGTACCATCTGTTTATATCTTAAATAACGATGATTGTCTCGGACATAATCCAATAGCCTGTGGTAAATGTGCTGAAGTTTGTGAAAAGGATTGTATTGATTTTGATATGAAAGATGAAATAATTGAAATCAATGTTGGAGCTGTTATAGTTGCTACCGGTATGGATGTTTACGACCCCACCGAGATGAATGAATATGGATATACACAATTCGAAAACGTCATAACAAGTATGGAATTTGAGAGATTGATATCCGCCGGTGGTCCTACCGAAGGTCACTTATTCCGCCCAACTGATAGAGAAGTGCCAAAGAAAATTGCTTTTATCCAATGTGTTGGTTCTCGTTCACATTCAAAA
>JAHJCW010000288.1 GCA_018812885.1 bacterium
TCATTAATTACATCGCATAATTCACATAGCGCCAGTTCTGATTTTTCTAACGTGGGTTTAATGGTGAAAGGAGATATTTGGAAAGATATTATTTACTCAGAAAATGCCATTGCAAATTTTTCCGGGGGAAAATTGCAAATTGATTCCTTCTTCATTAAAAAACAAAGTATTTTTAATAAAGATTTACTATATAAAGTTACTTTTTTAACTGAAAAGGAAATCAATAAAGAGTTAGTTAAGTCATTCGGTAACTTAGTTGATGGTGATTCGTTGATGGTGGCAGCATTTTATTTGTCCAAAAGAGATGTAATTAAATCAATATTGAAAGCTTCTAAAAATGGTGCCTATGTGCATATAATACTTGATCCCAATAAAGATGGATTTGGTTATGAAAAATATGGTACACCAAATCAACCGGTAGCTCACGAGTTACTGAAAAAATCAAATGGTAATATCAAATTGCGCTGGTATAAAACACATGGAGAACAATTCCATACAAAATTTAATTATATCAAATATCTAAACGGTACATCTAAAGTGATACTTGGCAACTCAAATCTTACTAAAAAGAATTTAGGTGGGTATAATTTGGAAGCCGAACTAATTGTAGAAGCCAATTCCAACACTTCATTAATCAGAGAAATCAATGACTATTATGAAAAAATTTGGAATAATATTGATGGGAATACCTATACGGTTGAATACGATAGTCTTAAGGATGAATCTTTTTGGAAAATGTTAAATTACAGGTTTAAAGAACCGGTGGGAATTGCTGTGTATTAACGATGATCAGACAATTTGCAAAACTACTTAGGATTCTTAATTCTGAAACTGCACCAATCAATATTAGTTTGGCGATTTGTTTTGGAATGGTGATCGGTTTTACACAAATGTGGAGCTTGCATAACTTTATAATATTATTTATAGTTCTATTTTTCCGCATAAATTTATCAGCTTTAATTCTTGGAACGCTTGTTTTTAAAAGTCTTTCTTTTATATTTAATGGTGTGTTTCATCAAATTGGTTTAGCGCTGTTGACAGCGGATTTTTACAATAATATTGGAACGTATCTTTATAATATTACATTTTGGAAATTCGACCGAATAAATAATACGATTGTTGCCGGTAGTATTTTAGTTTCGATTATCGGTTTTTTGCCGATGCTATTCTTATTCAATTTTCTAATAAAAAAATATCGTGAGCATATTTTGGCATTTGCAAGAAAAACAAAAATTGCTAAAGCGCTAATGTCTTCCGAAATCTACCATTATTATAAAAAAAATTACCAGCTTTAGAGATTCGCTATGAGGAAATGGATTAGGTGGTGGGGAATTACGGTTTTCGTCCTGATAATTTTGATAGTATTAGGTGTTTGGTATTTGTTAGCTGATAGAATAATTGCAAATAATATCGAAAAAGCCGGTGAATATATTATTGGTGCAAAAGTTGAGGTAGGTAAAGCCGATCTGACTATAATCCCCTTAGGCATAACACTGAATAGTTTACAAGTTGCGAATCCTAATTCACCTATGCAAAATTTGTTTGACGTGGATAATATCCGTTTTCATTTAGATGGAAAATATCTATTTGAACGCAAGATAATTATCAAAGATATGGTTATTGATGGATTAAAGTTTAACACAGTGCGAGAGAAATCAGGCGAAATCAAAGGAGGTAAACCACTCACTGCAAAACGTGCGGTTGATGATTTTATTTTACCACTATTGGATTTATCCAAGTTAAAAACATTCGTCGAACAAGAGGAACTGCAATCTATTGATGGATTAAATGCTGTATCAAGGGATATTAAGCGTATTGAAAATGAATGGAAATCAGCAATTAAAATGATGCCTAATATGGAAGATATGCGTGAGTATCGAAATCGTTCAAACGTAATTATTACCGATATAAAAAAAAATAAGGTTGCGGGCATTATTACTCATTCAAGAGGAATTAAAAACTTAAAAGAACAAATTGATAGAGATATTGAAGAGATTAAAGTCAATAAAAAGGCTATGTCTATTGATATTGATTCTCTCAAAACAAAGAAAAACCAAGCGCTTGAAAATGTTGATAAAGACTTTACTAAATTGCGCGATAAATATACTCCGGACATACGTGGATTCAAAAATTTTAGTAAATATATTTTCAAAGACGATGTTTTACGTCAAATTGATGAGGGACTATTGTGGTATAATAAATTGGAACCGTTTTTTGACTATGCTTATAAAAAATTAAAAGATGATTATTACGGCAGCAAACCTATATTATTTGACGGTATTGATGTACAATTTACCGAGTATGACCCCAGACCCTCATTTTTTATTAAATTAGCAAAATTGTCTTTTAAACAGAGGATTGGTAATATATCAGGAGAAATTAAAAATTTCACCATGCAACAAAATATATCAGGTTTACCAACTTCTATAAAATTAGCTGGGTCTAATCTTGATTTTGCTGAGTCTATAAGTTTCAGCGGATCAATTAATCATGTTAATACCGATGATATTAAAGATAACATATCGTTCGCTATTCAAAAACAAAAAATTTATAAAACCGAATATCAAATTATTGATAATTGGGGGTTAATTATTGATAATGGTTCAGTAGACAAAATATTCAGTATAAATATTCATAATGGCACAATAAAGAGTAAATTGAAATTAAATTTTGTTGGAATATCATTTAATAGTAATTATTTAGGGGAAAATAATATTCTTATTAGCTCAATCGATTCCGTTCTTTCAAAAGTTTCAAATTTTTATGTTGACATAGATATTTCAGGAGCTCCGGGTGATTATGTTACTACAATCAATTCCAATCTTGATGATATTGTAGATAAGGCTGTGCGAAAAATAGTACAAGATGAAGCGATGAAAGTAAGAACTACCATCACTCAAGTAATAAATGATAAAAAAGGAGAATTAATTAAAAATATTGAATATGAAATAGAGCGATTGGCATTAGAAATGTCAAAAGTTGATGAAATTCATTCTGAA
>JAHJCW010000289.1 GCA_018812885.1 bacterium
AATCTAATAATAAAATATATTCCTTTTTTATCATTATCGCCCTCCTTTTCTGGAATCCGGTCAGTTATTTTTTAATATATTCGAATACTCCGATATATTCGATTAAAGAACTACATATCCTCCATTGGGTTATTTTTATTAGTGGAATCCTCTTAATATTTCTAATTCAGAGAAATATTTTTAATGCTGTTATCAAGAATATCATATTCGCTATAACAGTGATAGGAATACTTTTTTCCTGTTGTGTATTGTTTGACCGAGCTATCGGTTTGGTATCAAAAAATGAAACGGTACAATATGAAAAATCGCAATGGCTGATATTTGAACCATATAGCAAAGCAAGATATCACACTTTCGAATTTGACTTCGTAGCAAATATTAATAGTCTTGGATTACGTGATCATGAAATTGAAATAGATAAAGGAGATAGGTATAGAATTCTATGTTTCGGAGATTCCTGGACATATGGTTACGGAGTTAATGCTGAGAACAGCTGGCCCAAAAAACTTGAACAATATCTCTCTACCAATGATGTTAAAAATGTTGAAGTAATTAACTGCGGTCGCCCGGGCCAATTCACCGGTACTTATAAGGAATACACGAAAGAAATTGTTCCTCTGTTAAAACCGGATATTGTGTTAGTTGGCGTGCTGCAACTAGATGATTTAGCTCAACTTTACACTAACAATTTCACGATCAATCACTCGGGAGTTATAGCAACTTTCTTTAGAAAGAGCACATCTGTATTATTGAGATATTTTAAATACTCCTTCATGAATATCTTTCCTCCTTCAAGAATGATTGAAGTAACAGCAAATTGGGATAAAATAACTGCTTCAAAGATTAGTAAATATAACAATTGGCAAAAACTTCGATTTTCTACTCTTGATTATTCAGTACAAGTTTTATTTAAAAATGGAAATATTGAACCGAGTTTATTAGAATATTATATTAATTACCCAGACAGGATTACTATTTTTAATAACCCCGAACATCCAGCTACTAAATTTGCCGTTAATGAGATGAAGAAAGATATTAATGAAATGAAGGAGGTTTGTCGCAATAATAATTCCAATCTTATTTTTATAAACATACCAATTAATTATTTTACTGGTCATCAAGTGATACAATCTCCGAGTGATATTCTAAACCCGTATTTCAAAAACAATAATAAAATTGATTCTATTTATCGATCGATTGCAAATTTTAACGATATACCATATATTGAATTAACCGACCATTTTAGTAATTTGCAAGACAAGACCGCTTATTTATTTAAATATGACGGGCATCCCAACGAAAAAGGCTATGCTGAAATTGCAAATTATGTGGGTGAACAATTAATTGTAAATGGATACACCGTCCAAAAATAGTTCAGAGCCGCTGGTAAGCATTGATTGTATTACCTATAATCATGAAGCATATATTAGGGCTGCATTAGATGGTTTTCTAATGCAAAAAACCGATTTTTCATTCGAAATATTGGTACACGATGACGCTTCTACCGATCAAACAGCAAATATCATTCGGAATTATGAAAAAAAATATCCAGGTATCATAATACCGATATATCAAAAAGAAAACCAATTTTCAAAAAAAGTTAATATAACTAGAACTTTTCAATTTCCTCGTGCTCGGGGAAAATATATCGCAATTTGCGAGGGCGATGATTACTGGACCGATCCCTATAAATTGCAGAAGCAAGTTGACTTTTTAGAGAATAATTCTGATTATGGTCTGGTACATTGCAACTTTGATAAGTTGTATGAAAGATCGGGGCGATTAGTTCACAACGCATCAAAAATTAAAAGTGGATCGAACTTATCGCGGCAGGATATCTTTAATGGTTTATTGAAAAATAATTATCAAATTGCCACACTTACGGTCTTAGCAAGAACTAAAATCATATATAATGCCATAAATAATATTGATGTCTCAGGATATATGATGGATGATTTGCCGACCTGGCTTGAGATGATTCAGAATACCAAATTCCATTACATCAGTGACTCGGTTGGTGTATATCGAAAAGTTCAAGGATCGGCTTCAAATGATAAAAATACATACAGAGCTTTTATTGAATCCGAACTACGCATTAGATTGGATTTCGCAAAAAAATATTCTACCCCAATAGAGATCAAAAATAAATTACAAAGAGCATATTCAAAGAGTTTATTACTAAAATCCTTTTATTCCAAGGATCAATACTTGGACGCTCAGTATTGTAATTATACCAAAGAGCATAATATTGCATTAACTGTGTTTGATAAATTAATTTATTTATCTATTACTAATAAAATATTGCATGCAATTTTTATAAGTTTTGATAAAATTAAAAGTAGAATAATATTTATTTTGAAATATATCGTTAGAAAAAATGTTTAAGCTTATATTAAAATATTATTTACCATTAAATCTTTTATTCGATGTTTTCACATCAACTATATGGG
>JAHJCW010000290.1 GCA_018812885.1 bacterium
TGGAACGGCATCCGGGCAAATTAGAATCCCAAGTTCATCCCAATATCCTCGGAGCGGGGAAAGATATATTACAGATGAAGATGGTATCATCAAAATGTGGGTTAACATATGGGGTCAGGTAACAGAACCGGGAAGTTACTTGGTTTATGATGGGATTGATCTTGCTACGTTAATTTCTATTTCTGGTGGTCCTAAAACAGGTGCAAACCTAAAAAAAATCCGTTTATTTCGAGAAATATCTGATGCTAATGGGCGACTATCTCAATCAATAGATCTTGAAAAGTTTTTAAAATCGGGTGATAGGGGTGACTTTACAAGTGTTTTACCTAATGACACCTATGTTATTCCTCAGTCTCTTAGTTCATACATTGTCTCAAATCTTAATATCGTTAATACTTTATTAAATTTTTATAATCTATATACAATCGCAAAATTGCGACAAGAGCAAACTGACTATTATAACAAACAATAATATATTATGACAAAATTTAATATTTCCGAATCACACAATCCTCGATCTGATAATTCAGACTTAAGTTTGACAGAGATTATTTACCTCCTGAGGAGACATCTACCTCTGGTTGCCAGCATTGCCTCTGTTGTTTTCTTTATTGCCATAATATATACATTAATACAAATTCCTACCTATACTTCTACAACTATGGTGGTTATTGATAATAAAAGCAAGTCTGGATCTATGTTTGACATTGGTATGGAAACAAATATTTCCCTTATCAATTCAATGAACAATGAGATTGAACTTTTAAAATCTCGTACTCTTTCAGAAGAGGTCATAAATGATTTGTGGAATTCTCCAAATAGAAATAATTTATATCTTTTTGGAACCAAAACCTATCGACCTGATGGTATTAAAAAAACCTTAAGAGGCTTGTGGGACTCAATTTTTAATCGAAGAAATCAAGCCCGGTCATATGCTCAAAATACTGAAATTTCAGACTCGCTTCTTTCTCAATCTTCTAAGTCAATCCGCACTAATCTTTCCGTTAGTAATGAGAGAAATACAAATGTATTAAATATTTCCATGACTAGTAACGCCCCCGACGAGTCAGCATTATTGGCTAACAATGTTGCTCGATTATACCAACAGCGTGACATGGAATGGAGCGCGGGAGAAATTGTTAATTTACGCGATTTTTTACAGGAACAATTAAAAAATGTTGAAACCGAACTTACTAAAGTTGAACAATCACTCCGTCAATTTCAAGAACAGGAACAAATATTTGAACTAGAAGGAAACGCTCAGCAATTATTGAATCAATTAGGTAGTGTTGAAACAAAATACAAAACAATTCTTGCAGAAATAAACATTATTCAAGAACGTATGCGATTCATAAATAAAACATTATCTAAAGAAGAAAAAACGCTTAAAAGTCAATTATTAAACTCTATTGATACTCGATTATTAGCATTACGTAATGAAATTGCCCAAACAGAGGCAAATTTAGTAAGAAATGCTAGCACTTATGGCGAAAACCATGAAGCGGTTTTGTCATTAGAAAAAAAACTCGCTCGGTTAAAAATTGATCTTGAAGAGCAAACTAATCAATTAATTGCTAGTGGAACTTCAGTTGCCGACCCCTTGAAATATAGACAGGCACTTGTTGACACTTCGTTATATTTAGAGTCACGACTAGCCAATTTCCGTTCACAAGCAGAAGAATACAAAAAAATTGTAAATCAATATACTCGAGAACTTAATACCTTACCTGCCAAATCATTGAAATTCGCACAATTGGAACGTGATCGCTCCGTTTTAGCAGAAACATATTCATTAATGCGCCAAAAACTTGAAGAAGCACGTATTACCGAAGCGTCTAAATTAGGAAAAATAAGAATTATCGATCCGGCTATTTCACCACTTAATCGAACAAGTCCCAATACAACAGTAAATTTAGCAATAGGATTAATTTTGGGATTAGGGCTTGGAGCTTTTGCTGCCTTTTTAATAGAAAAAACGGATAATTCGATTAAAAATGTTAGTGAGATCGAAAGACTGGGCATTAATATATTAGGTATTATACCGGATTTAAGTAAATCGACCAAAAAAACCAATAAAAAGATAAGAACCAATACAACTACGAAAGAACAACGAGGTCTAATTAATGTCACAAATGCCATTAAACGTCGAATTATTACTAAAGAAGATCCTCGTTCGCCTATTTCAGAAGCGTACAGAAGCTTACGTACAAGTATTACTTATGCAACTGCTGACAATCCGGCTAAAACAATACTTGTAACTAGTCCAGGACCCGGTGAAGGCAAAACAACAACCGTAACGAATCTCGCAATAACTTTCGCAAATATTGGAAAAAGAACTCTATTGGTTGATGCTGATTTAAGGCGACCTGTCTTACATCGTATTTTTAATTTAAAAATTGAACCGGGTGTTACACATTATCTTACTGGTTTCCCAAGAGATATACACCCACTCATCCGGCAAACCGAAATTAAAAATCTGCAAGTTATAACAGCCGGTGCAACCCCTCCCGATCCTTCGGTACTATTCACTTCAAGCAGAATGCATGATTTTATCAAAAGTTTAGAAATCGGATGGGACATTATCCTTTTCGACGCACCACCGGCCGTAGCAGTTACAGATGCTTCTTTGTTGGCAAGGGATATACATCAATTTATAATAGTAGTAAAATCCGGACAAACCGACAAATTTGCCTTTGGTCGTACAATACAAATGCTTGAAAGTGTTAATGCACCAATCACGGGAGCTATAATGAATGCCGTTTCACCCAAGACAAGCTACGAGTCCTACCACTACTACAACGAGTATTACCACTATTACGGAAAAGAAGCTAATCAATTCCCTCGCGTCGTTGTAGCGGATCCTTCTGTCTCAGTAAATAAAGACAAGAAGCGAAATCGCAACAGAAAGCAAGAATTAATAGAAGAGATTCAAAGCAACGAACGTTATCTAAGGGAACTAAAA
>JAHJCW010000027.1 GCA_018812885.1 bacterium
AGCCCTAATGAGAAAATAATAGACCACATTACTGAAATACAGAATCCGAGCAAAGGAAAAGCAACTAAGGCTATTTCAGTAGAACTTGTAAGCGCCAACATCAAACATCCAATAGTCGCAATAGTAGTGGTAATTAATAATTTACGACTATCCATTACTTTAAGTAAGACGAGCCCAAGGATACAACCAAATGTTAACATTGCCCAGAAATATGCAACAGTATCTGCACCTACGGTTTGAGGGTCTAAATGGTGGTATTCAGTTAAAAACTGAGAGATCCAATTGCCAATTCCCTGTTCAATTCCAACATAACAAAAGATGCCTATAAAATACAAAAGGGTATATTTGTTTTTCAGTAAGTCTATATATGAACTTGAATCTCCTGCTTTTTCATCTTCAGCCTTTTCGAATTTAGGATACTTTGTAATTAGTACTATAATTACAAGTATAAAAGCGAGTACTGCAAAAACCACATACAAAGAAGCCCAAGGTAAATTTTCAGGAACAAAACTTCTTAAATAGGTAGCAAAATTATTTGAAGATCTCTCGTCAACTAAATATTTGTACAAATGTGGACTTACAAAAGATGCTGCCCCAAAGACTAATTGTGCAGCTACAGAATTAAATGCAAAATGTTCTTTGCCACCCGCAATGCGTAACATTGGGTTGATAATTACTTGCAAAATTGCCATACAACTTCCAAGGGTAAACAAGGTGAAACTAAAAACTATATAACTTGGTGAGATCACAAAAACCAAAGAAGCAATGGTCATTAAAACAAATGAAAATGCGAGTAGGGCTTTGTTTCCATATTTTTCAGATAAGAATCCAGCAGGAATTGACATCACTCCATAGGCGATGAAAAAGGAAAATGGTAAGAACCCGGTCATTGCTAAGTTCAAATCAAAACTCTCTTTGACATCAACTATAATTGAATTGAGAATATTAGTGATAAAAGAAATAACAAAAAAAATAAACATTACCAATAAAACTATATGGTAATATCTTTTTGTAGATGTTTGAGTAATCATTTTTGGACTTCTTTTAATTGGACAATATACTTGATTTATTTATTTGGTTGTAACCGAATTTGAATGGTTTATTTGGTTTTGACTCTCAATTGCAATTTGATGACTTTCCAATATGTTTTCTGAATTTTGAAAGGAGCCGGAATTTATTGATTTAGTAAAATCATCAAATATTTGTCTTATTAATTGCATGTAAATTTTATCTTTTCCAGAAGTAAGTTTAAGTTTGGCTCTACTTAAACGATCGACAGAATAGTTGGTACCACCTGATTTTATTTGATTTTGCTTAGGCATTTTATAAACATTTCCCCATCCATTTGGTCGGGAAACATTTTTTATACTACTAATTAATTGATCATCATAAAAATGTATATTTGGTGTTTGTTGAATTTTCCTTTTTGTTGATTTATTTGTTAAAACTATAATTTCTGCTTTAAGCGGTATCCAGCCATAAAGAATGATTTTCCCTAAATCAAAAACAAATGTGATTGTGGTATCTTCAAAAAACCCCGGACGACTAAAATCATGATAGTGAGTGGTTATTATATTATTTTCATAATGGATATTACAAATCACTTGATCTTCTTGTTTTTCATTTCTTGAGAAACCATATCCTGAAATATTTATTGGTTTTGAATTACAGATGTAATTAACAAGATCAACAAAATGAATCCCGTGCTCGATTAATATACCTCCTGATTTTGATTTATCCCAGAACCAATGCGATTTGGAAAGCAATTCGTCTTGAGCATAATTTTCAACAAACACTCTCCTTAGATTACCAAAAACATTTTCGCTATACCATCTTTTGATCGCTTGTATAAACGGATGCGAGCGCAACATAAAATCAACTGCTATGTGTTTTTTTTCTTGGTCAGCCACTTCAATAATTCTTTGACAATCTTCAAGAGATAAAGCCATTGGTTTTTCAACTATTACATTTTTTCCCATTTTAAGCGCACTTATGGCAAGTTTTACGTGGGTATAGGGAGGAGTTGCGATCCATACAATATCGATAGCATTATTTAAAAGTAGTTCTTTGTATTCCGTGTAATATTTAGTCGAATTTGGTATGGCTATCGGTTTATTTAAATCAGAAATTGCTATTATTTTTGTCGATTCATGATTTGCTAAAGCACTATAAATGAATTGTCCATATCCGCCATATCCAATAATACCAATATTATTACTTTTCCCAAGTTTTAGCGATTTCATTTTTTTACCTATAGCTTACTCTTTGAACATAACGAGTGTTAATACTGCATTTATCAATGTGATAAGTTATTAATTTTTAGAATATACCTGCACATTTTTGTCTGACCTTACCTCAAGAATTAGACCAGTGTAGCCATCTAGTCCCCAAAACGTGTCTCAAAACTCAAGACTAATTTGAGTGTTCCAAAAACGATGGCTTTTGACACCTAAACATTTTTTCAGATTTTCTTGTGAATAAATTTAAAAGTATATATTCTTGAGTATATAAAATGATAGATAATTCAACATAAATATTAGTTATGCAAAATACAATTGTTCAAAATGTAGGTATTTGTAATGCCGGTTAATACAAAGAAGAAAATGGAAAAGAATTTCCCCTGCGGGAAAATCTTCACAATAATATGCTTGGTAGAAAAAAATGAAAACGGACTCGAAATATAAGGAGCACTTGCTATGAAAGGTTTTAGGTACTCTAAAGTTCTTAATATCATTTTTTGGTTATTCTTTTCTTTTACTAAAACAGGCGCCCAACAGATTAATATTAATCGAATAGAAGATATGCCAAATATTCCGTATCCTTATGAACTGAGGGACTGGAAAAAGGTGACTGTAGGTTATGATAGTTTAGTTTTCGATATAAACCGTACAGGACAATATCTTCCGCTGATTTGGTGGAATACAAATACAGTTAATTATCCAAATCACAACAGTTTTGGACTCCATACGGTAGTGGGTACTACTTCACCGTTATCTGCAGAAAGTATAAATCTAATACCCGCTGTAATAGGAGCATCTTTAATCGGTATCGATAAAAGTAATCAGAACGGAGATAATTGGGTATTGATGTGCGAAGAATATTTTAATAAAGCCAACAATGCCAATGTTTATTTAAATCATCCAAACGGAAGTAATTGGGATGATTGGTGGTACGATGTAATGCCTAATATATTTTTCTACCAGCTCTATGATATGTACCCGAATACCGGTGATTTTAGTTTTCAGTTTACTTCTGTCGCTGATAGATGGCTCGAAGCGGTTAAAGTGATAGGGGGAAGTACGACTCCCTGGTACAAACCAAATATGAATTACCGTGCATTTAATCTTATGACTATGACTCCATTTTCATCCGAAGATCCCAACGAACCGGAAGCTGCCGGTGCCTTAGCCTGGATATTTTACAATGCTTATGTAGAAACTGGAAATGAGAACTATAGGATTGGTGCCGAATGGTGTATGGAGTTTCTGAATTCGCAGTATTTAAATCCTTCCTACGAATTACAATTATCTTACGGTGCTTATGCCGCCGCAAGAATGAATGCAGAATTAGGTACAACTTATGACATTCAAAAAATTATGAACTGGTGTTTTGATGTTGGGCCACTTCGTCACTGGGGCGCAATTCTCGGTCACTGGGGAGGTTTCGACGTTAATGGATTAATTGGTGAAGTTTTTGGTAATGATTATGCTTTTCTGATGAATACATTTGAGCAAGTAGGGGCACTTGTTCCATTGGTTCGTTATGATGACCGTTTTGCACGAGCAATCGGGAAATGGGTTTTGAATGTGGCCAATTCTGCACGCTTATTTTATACTAATTATCTTCCAGATATAAATCAAGATAGTGAAGAATGGGCGCACATCTACGATCCGAATTCTTATATCGGTCATGAAGCGCTCCGCGAAACTCAGTATGCTCAAAGTCCTTATGCAACCGGAGATGCAATCAGCGGAGGGTGGGGGATGACTAATCTTGCCCTGTATGGTTCATCGCACGTTGGAATATTGGGCGGGATCATTGACACCACGAATGTTTCCATGATATTAAAATTAGATTTACTTAAGACCGATTATTTCCATAAGGATGCCTTCCCATCTTTTCTGTATTTTAATCCCTATTCAACAGACAAGTCTGTTATTATTAATGTTGGTAATAACGCATGCGATATCTATGATTCTGTTTCTAATACTATAGTAAAATCAGCTACAACAGGTGAAACATCTATAATAATTCCTGCCGATCAGGCAATCATTGCTGTAATTATACCTGCCGATAGTGCAATAACCTATTCTCTTGACCAAGCTTCTGTTAACGGAGTTATTATTGATTATCTGTCAGGGCAGACAGTTGCAAATTATCCTCCCAGGATAAAATCGCTCGCATCAGATGAGCAGGTTGTTGTTTCCAATGACTTTTCGAATATTTATTGTACAGCAATTGATAAATATAACGAGTCTTTAACGTATGAATGGTCAGCATCGGGTGGAAGTTTTACAGGAACGGAGGCAGTTATTAATTGGCAGGCACCATTATCTCCGGGCACATTTACGATTATTTGCAATGTGAGTGATGATCAGGGTGGTACAGCATCTGATACTCTAAGCATCGAGGTAGTAGAGTACATAAATAACGATCCGATAATAACTAAAATGACTGCGTATCCCCGTAAAGTTCAGCTCAGTTCAAATATTATAATTAACTGTATTGCATCAGACACGGACGGAGATATGTTGAACTACGACTGGTCAGCAATTTTTGGTAGCATATCCGGTACCGGAACCGATGCTGCCATCACTTGGAAAGCACCTGATTTCGCAGGCAATTACTATATAACCTGCCAAGTGACCGATGACCGTGGAGGAACAGCACTTGATAGCATCGGTGTTTCTGTTCGCGATACTACAATCAAGCAGACTGGAGATCTCGTAGCATTTTATCCTTTTAATGGTAATGCAAATGATGAAAGTAATAATAATAATAATGGAACAATTTCCGGTGCTACATTAGTTGATGATCGTTGGGGGAACAAGAGTGCATACACCTTTGATGGGATAAATGACAATATCAGAATTTCAAACAGTGAAAGTTTAAATTTTCAAAATGCTGTGACAATTAATTTCTGGATAAGAGTCGATGAGTTTTTCAACAGGGAATCTTACCCTCTTTCGCACGGTAATTGGGAGAACCGCTGGAAAGTATCAATTACAGATAAGCACATACGATGGACGGTCAAAAATGCCATGGATGTGGTAAAAGACCTTGATTCAGAGACTGAGTTGGTCTTAAATAAACTTTACAATATTACGGTCCTTTACGATGGAATAAGTGATTATGAGATTTATGTTGACGGAGAATTAGATGCATTCACTTCTTTTTCTGGATTGATAAAGAAAACGGACGAAATTGACTTAATGATAGGGCAAGTGCTTCCCGAAAATACTCAATATAATTTTAAAGGTTTTTTGGACGACATTAGAATTTACAATTATGCTATATCTTACAGCGATATTCAGGCTCTGGATATCGCAGACGAAAACAAAGTCAATCTTCCTAATAATTTTAAATTAGCTCAAAACTATCCCAATCCATTCAACCCGTCAACGACAATTCACTATTCACTCTCGGAAGAAAGCACGGTTACTATTAACATATATGACATGCTTGGCAGGAAGATTACTGAGTTAATATCAAAGGAACAACATTCAGGCAGTCATTCAATCCAATGGAATGGAACTGATACTCAAGGGAACTTAGTAAGCGCCGGCATCTATTTTTATCAGCTTAAATCCGGCCAACATATTGTAACAAAGAAGATGCTATTGCTCAAATAACTGCTATAGTTTTCTATAGTCCGGGTCCATATCGGCAGTACGCAGACCTGCAACCTCGTTTGCCATTAGTATGAATACATTCCAACATAATCCTCGGGTTGATAGCCACCAAGAATCGGTTGTTGTCCATTTTGTAGGAATAAATTCTTTGCTAAAAGGCCATTTTGGATTGAGATTAATTTCTGCCCATACTCTGTTTTCCATGAGTATTTCGGCCTTTTCCCAGCCATGCTTTAACCCGACAACGTAAGCACAATATTCAGCTCGCATCCAACTACCACCATTGTAATAAACCCCGTCTCTAGC
>JAHJCW010000291.1 GCA_018812885.1 bacterium
ATTAAAATCGCAGCAAAAGCTTCTTTGCTGATAAATTGCTTGGACATTTTTGTAACATATTTAATTAATGCGTTCCAATTATAGATAATATGTAATATGGCAAAAATTATGAATAGCAATCCTAAAATATTATGAACGGACATCCATGCATGCCTTTCAATTGTTTTTGTATCATAAGCAAGGAAATGATTCATAACTCCTGAAATCGGAAGACCAAGCCCAGATACAAACATTCCCATTGAAATGAAGGCACGTTTATTAAAACGTTTACGATTTTGTTTAATTTCCGGTATATTCATTTTTCTTCTCGTAATTAATTTTTCTTGCATAACCGATATAGTCCATTTTAGTATTATCTTCGATTTTAATCTGAAAATCCCCCTTTTTTATCCCTGTAAAACTCATCCCCTTTAACTCAACATTTTCGAAATTGAATTTTTTCCATCCATGGATAGCATAATCATTTTCTGAAACATTTAATTTTTTGTATGGCTTTTTTTATGCTGTGTTATGTCCTGTTTTATTTATTCTTGTCTATAATCTTTAACAATCTTGTATAATCACAATATACTTGCCAATGCTTTATCTTATTATTTTCAACAATTGCCTTCCATGAAGCAGGAGTTCTCCAAAAATTACTATTTAATTCATCCTTTATATTTTTATATGTCGCACTAGCATACCCAAATAATCCGATAATTGAGTCATTTTCTGCAATCTCTGTAATTTCAACTTTATAATCAGGGAACATTTTGTAATACTTATGCCAACCTTCTCTCATTCCAGATTTACCAATATATTTATCGCCGTATCCATCTATAAAGATATGGTCATCTGACATTAAATCGACAATTTTATCTACGTTATGATCATTTATTGCCTCAATGAAGCTAATCACAATATCTTTGTCAAGATTGTTTTTCATTTTCTAACTGAGAATAATAAAATGATTCCCCCAATAGCAAAAATTACATTGCCAATCCATGCTGATATTAATGGATCAAGGACTTCTTTGTAACCCAATGATTGTCCGAATTTTATAAAAGCATAATATGCAAAAATGACAAAAACGCTCATACCGGCCGCAAAAGCTAAACCGCCTTTTTGTTTAGAGACTGCTAACGGTAATCCGAACAACATTACAATCAAACTTGTTAGAGCAAAAGATACTTTATTATACCGGGCAACTTCCCATCGAACGGTTTTTACACCATTTTCTTTTAATAATAATATTCGCTCAGTTAATTCACGGTAATTCATCTCGTCCGGTGATTTGAATTGTTTAGTTATATCATCGGGTATGAAATTTGCGTTTATTAGAGTATCGTTAGCGGAGATAAGTGTAGCAATTTCTTCACCATTCTCATCAAAATTACGAATAGAATAACTATTGATACTCCACAGCAACAATGAATCATTCCAAAACATTTTCCGTGCATCAATTCTTTTGGAAACAAATCCGTTCTCTAAGGATACTATTGCTGCATTATCTGCTTCCATTCCATTAATTGAATATTTACCAAGGGAAATGTGGGTGGTTGCGTGTTTCTGCAATAGTACGTCATGTAATATTTTACTTGTGCGGAATGTGTTTCTACGTGCCTTATGGCGCATATATTTTTGTTCAATTTCAGATACTTTTTCGTTTCCGCTTGTAACAAGATTATTGTCTAGTTCGTATGATATAAAACTTAGGACAATTCCTGCCAACAATAATGGAATAGCAATTCGATACAGACTAATTCCGGAAGATTTCATTGCTGCCCATTCGTTCCGTTTTGCCATTAATCCGATGCTAAAAACTGTAGCTATCAGTGTTGCCATCGGTAAACCGATACTAAAAAACCAAGGCAGTGTATATATATAAAATAGAAATATGATTTTTAAGTGTACTGAATTATCTATGAACTTGTCGATATTTTCAATCAAATCAACAATAACAAACACTGTTACAAATCCCAATATTGCCATAGTTAGAATGGATATGAATTGGCGTAGTAAATATAAATCAAGTTTCTTCATTAGTATGCATTTGTTCTAAATAATTTTCTAAATATAAGATTGCAAATTTAAGTTATAAACATCATAATTTAATGCGATAATAAATTGCACTGATATTACTAACCCCTCTAATTTCAACGATTATATGTCAAGCCGAATAAAAATTTCCGTTACATTACTTTTCTCTTTTGGAATTTTGCTTGCCGAACAAAACGGTGCTGAAAGTAACCCAACTTGGTTATCGGTTTTACCGCCTTTGGTAGCGATTAGATCGGAAGAGCACACG
>JAHJCW010000292.1 GCA_018812885.1 bacterium
AATAAATAATACTTTAATTTTATGGTATTATTATAAATCATACTAATTTGAGAAATATCATGAAACAATATAATTATATTATTTTAATAGCACTACTGCTCGCTAGCTGCAGTACTAAACGAGAAGCCGTTGGGGCAGCTGATGAAATTATTGTGGTTGTTTCCAATGAAGACAGAGATAGTATTAACAATACTTTAACAAAAATATTTTCAGATACTTTATTCACTCCACAACCAGAACCTATTTACAAACTGAAGTATGCTGAACCGGTTGGATTTAATGAATTAAAACGCCAATCAAATTTGATAATTGGTTCAATAGGCACCTCTGAGTTGAATCCAGGAACAAAATTAGTGAAGTCACTCTTGGGTAAAGAATTATTTAAAGAAACAATTGATGGAAATGAGCAAATTATATTTTCTGAAAACCAATTTGGTCGCGGTCAATTATTTATGATAATAAGCGGAGAAACAATTGGTGAAATTAACAATGCTCTTTTAGAAAATTCTGAATGGATAAAATCATATTTTGATAAAATATTTATTGAAAAACAGAAGAAATATTTATTTGGAAATGACAGATTAAAAAAGATATCTAAAGAATTAAAACAAAAATATGGATGGGAAATACAAATTCCTTGGGGTTGGGAAATCATAAAAGAATTACCGGATAGTAATTTTGTGTGGTTCGGAAGAGAACTGCCTTATCAATGGTTTTCAATGCATTGGGAAGATGGATTAATTGTTGAAGACTCTACTATGGCTGTTGGATACTCTAATCGGTTTCCGCAAGAATACTATAAAAATATTAGATACAACGATTATAAATATCAAATGGAACAAGTTGTTTTTAATAATTGGACAGCGTGGAAATCGTTTGGCATTTGGGAAACAATAGATGATGCGCGCGGCGGTCCTTTTTTAAATTATACTTGGTATGATGGTGTTACCGACCGCACATATAATCTAAACATGTTGGTATTCATACCCGGTAAAAATAAATCTACCTTCATGCGGCAATTGGATATAATTGCACACTCTTTTACTATTAAATAGAAATTAATGTTAAAAAAAATATTGATAACAGGTGCTTCCGGACAATTAGGCAATTCCGTTCTTAATCAATTGAACGGAAAATTTGAGCTACTTGCAACCGATATAAATACTCACTTTAATAAATTGAATATTCCTTATGCAATTTTAGATATCACTGATATTAAACAAATACAGAGTACATTATCAAATTTCGATCCCGATGTCATAATTAATCTTGCTGCTTTTACCGATGTCGATGCTTGTGAACTAAATCCCGATAAAGCATATTTCTTAAATGCAAAGTCGGTAGGAATGTTGTTAGATAACTTTGACGGACAATTTATTCAGATATCCACTGATTATGTTTTTGATGGATACAATGGACCATATAGTGAGGATGATATTGCAAATCCCCTAAGTGTTTATGGGAAGACAAAACTTGCAGCAGAAAAAGTATTACAAAATTCTAATAAAGATTGGTGTATATTAAGAACAAATGTATTATTTGATTATTATGATAGTACTGAAGCAAGTTTTATTAAATGGGTCATTGATTCTTTAAAAGAAAATAAATCTATCAAGGTTGTCGATGATCAATGGAATAATCCAACGTGGACGCAAAGTTTAGCAGAAATTATTGAACTTGTTATAAATAAAAACGTAATAGGTCTTTATAATTATGGTGGAGCTGATTATCTAAATAGATTTGAATTTGCCCAAATTGTTGCGAATATATTTAATTTAGATAAGACACTAATTTCACCAATTAGTACTGAAAGTTTGAATCAAGTTGCTCCACGTCCCTTAAAAGGTGGATTGAAAACAGAAAAAATTGAGCAAGAATTTGATATACAAAGCATCGATTTAAAAACTAGTTTAAGTCTAATAAAATCACGGCTAATTGAATGAAAACATTAATAGTAACTCCTACTTACAACGAAGGTAAGAACATTGAATCGCTGATTACTTCATTGAATAAAATAGACCCTAATTATCATATATTAGTTGTGGATGATAATTCTCCGGATGGTACTGCTAAAATTGTTAAAGAACTGCAGAAAATTTATAAAAACTTGTATTTAGCAGAACGTCCAAAAAAAAGGGGTTTAGGCACAGCGTACTGTTATGGTTTCAAATGGGCGCTAGAACGCGATTATGATTATATCGTACAGATAGATGCTGACCTATCACACAATCCTGAGGATGTTCCTCAAATGGTGGAATTATTAAATGAACACGATTTGGTTATTGGTAGTCGCTATTGCGATGGTATAAGCGTAGTACGTTGGCCGCTTAGACGACTGTTTTTGAGTTATGGCGCAAATTTGTATTCTAGAATTGTTACAGGTGTAAAGATTAAAGATCTAACTGCCGGATTTAAAGCATGGCGTAGAAAAGTACTCGAAGACATAGATTATGATAATATTCGATCACAGGGATATGCATTCCAAATTGAAATGAATTTTCATGCCGAACGTAAAGGATATAGAATTTATGAGCATCCAATCATTTTTATTGATCGCACTATTGGTGAATCAAAGATGTCACGAAAAATAATGTTTGAAACAGCTTATTTGGTTTGGCAGTTTCGGTTGTGGAAAATATTTGGGTGGTATAAGTGAGTTTAACCCCCCACAAGATATCAATATTAATCGTTAGTTATAATGTAAAACAATATCTAATACATTGTATTGATTCTATTAAGAAATCAGATTATACCGGACAAATAGAAATAATTGTTGTCGATAATAATTCATTTGATGGGTCTCTTGACGAAATAAATTCTAAGATAAAAGATGTTATTTGCATCCAAAATGATATAAATGTTGGATTTGGGAAAGCAATCAATCAAGCAGCAAAGGTTGCCACCGGAGATTTTTTTCTCATTCTAAATCCCGATACGATAATTGAAGAAAGTACAATTTCAACTTTTGTAAATTATTTAGATGGAAATTCTACTATTGGTATGGTAGGTCCAAAGATCGTTAATTCGGATGGAACTTTGCAGAAAGGGAGTAAACGATCATTCCCAACTATTAGCGTTGCAATGCCAAAACTATTAGGGTTAGATAAATTATTTCCAAACTCGAAATGGGCAGGACGTTACAATTTAAATTATCTTAACCCTGATGAGACTCATAAGGTTGATGCAATTAGTGGTTCATGTATGTTTATAAGATCAGGGTTATTTAATAAAGTAGGTGGTTTTGATGAGCGATTCTTCATGTTTGGTGAAGATCTCGATTTATGTTTTAAGGTTTATCAGCAGGAATTTGAAGTGCATTATTTACCAAAGGCCCACATAATACATTATCAAGGCGAATCTGTCAAATCTGCGCCCTATGATAGTTTAAATGCATTTTACCAAGCAATGATATTGTTTTCAGAAAAACACTTCTCAAAAGGTAGAAATATCTTAACTAAGATAGTAATTAGGTCGGGTATATTTTTCCGCAAATTAATTTCAATAATCAATGAAAAACGTTCACAAATTATATCAGTTGCTTTAGACACATTAGTAGTTTTAATCGCATTTTTAATTGCATTTCCTTTACGGTTGAATAGTTTAGATGCTTTTGTAGTCAGCAAGGGACTTATCCCTGGAGTTTATATTATATTTTGGATTATGGTATGCGCATTGTTTGAGTTGTATTCACGCTATATATTATCATATACACGTGCAATTATGGCATCGCTTTCGGGTTTTTTTCTTGCTGTAGTTTTTACATATTTCTTTAAACAATATGCCTTTTCGCGATTAGTTATTATCGTTGCCACAACGATCATAACAATTTTAATACCGGGTTGGCGAATTTTAGCTCACTATTTGATGTCGCGCGGAGTATTAAAGCCAACTAAAGAAAAACATCACGTATTATTTACGCGAAAAACTATTATTATTGGTACAGATAATGAAGCAATAAAAATTGCAAATAATATCACAAAAAGGTTTGACACAGGATTTGATGTGTTAGGATTCGTTGATCGTAAATTAACTGTAGAACAAAAAGATTTATTCTTACCCTTTTTAGGATCAATAACAGATTTACGTGATATAGTTGCAACTCACAAGATTCATGAAATAATATTTTCAACAGATTCATTTTCAAATCAAGAAATTTTAGACTTAATGGATAGAACAAAAGACTTGCATCTAACTTATAGAATGGTACCGCGTAATCAAGAAGTTTTACTTGGTAAAGCGTCAGTAGAAGATGTAGGTGATTTTTCTTTTGTAAATGTCGAATATAGCTTATATCACAGATTGCATAAATTTACTAAAAGAATTTTTGATATATCATTAGCGATTGTATTATCAATCTTATTATCACCCCTTGTTATTATGACTGCATTAACTAAAAAAGTTGAAAAAGTCGAATATTGGGGTGAAAATAGCAAACGGTTTATAGTATTAATAATAAAGAGCCAAAAAAAAGTAAATCAAAAATATTTACATCTATATTCAATTTTGAAAGGAGATATGAGTTTTGTTGGTTCATTGTTAGTGCCAACAAATCAATCTGATCCAAATCTTATCTGCAAACCGGGACTAACAGGTTTAGCAAAAATGCGAAGTTCAAAATTCAATCAATCTGATAGAAATGTTTTAGATCACTACTATGTTCAAAATCATAGTTTAACTTTAGACATTGAAATAATTTTAAAAACAATTTTTAGAAATTAATATGGCACGACAATATTTAGATTTTGAAAAACCAATCAAAGAAATTGATGAAAATATTGCTGAACGTAAAGCACTGCTTGGTGAAGGGCATGGTGGTAATGCCGATTTAGCAGATCTCGAAACAAAACGGAATAAAATTATTGCAAATATATTTTCTAAATTAAACAGATGGCAACGTGTACAATTAGCCCGTCATCCTGAGCGACCATACAGCTTAGATTATATTCAATCTTGGGCTCCTGACTTTATTGAGTTACATGGAGATCGTCATTTTGGTGATGATAATTCTACTGTTACCGGTTTTGGTACAATTGATGGAAAAAAAATTGTATTTGTGGCGCAGCAAAAAGGTAGAAATACCAAAGATAACATAGTGCGAAATTTTGGTATGATGCGTCCTGAAGGATATCGTAAAGCGCTTAGAATAATGAAATTAGCTGAAAAATTTAAATTGCCGATAATTTCATTAATTGACACACCGGGAGCTTATCCGGGAATTGGAGCGGAGGAGCGCGGGCAAGGTGAAGCAATCGCAAAAAATCTATTGGAAATGTCAAAATTAAAAACACCTATAATCTCGGTTGTAATCGGGGAAGGGGCAAGTGGAGGTGCGTTGGGTATTGGCATATGCGATAGGATGCTAATGTTAGAAAATACATGGTACTCAGTTATTAGCCCTGAAGGATGTGCATCAATTTTATGGCATGATGCAAGTAAAGCCCCACAAGCTGCTGAATCTTTAAAATTAATTCCTACCGATTTAAAGGAATTAGGCATTTGTGATAGAATTATAACAGAACCAATAGGTGGGGCTCATGATAATAAAAAACAAATGTTTGAGATCTTAAAAGCAGTAATTCTAGAAGAACTTAGGCTATTTGATGATGTGGCGAGAGAAACCTTGTTTGATAAAAGAATTGAAAAATATGATCAAATGGGGTTTTTTATTGATACTGCATGATTGAATACATTTACAAAAATCGCGTTTATTACCGGGATGTTGACCAAATGGGAATTGTGTATTACACGCGATATTTAGAATATTTTGAAGCTGCTAGAACGGAATTATTAAGGTCAGTAGGACTTGATGTAATAACAATAGAACGGATGGGCTATTTTCTACCGGTCATATCCTGCTATTGTGATTATAAAAAACCTGCAAAATTTGATGATGAATTATCCATTATCACAAAAATCGATGAATTACCAAGATCATCAATGAAAATTGATTATGAAGTATATAATTCAGAGAAAAATTTATTGGTAACAGGTTATACAGTTCATTCCTTTATAAATTCTAAAGGGAAGACTGTAAAGCCTCCAAAATTATTAATTGAAAAACTAAGAGGATAAAATGTTAAAAGAAATGAAATCTCAACTTTTATTAGGGAAAAAGATATTAATCTTAATTTCACTAATAGTACTTTTTTCTTGTGCAAAAAAAGTACCTGCCATTGCGTGGGAAAAGAGCACTCCATTTTCTGAAATATTAGAATCTGCCGGGGAAGAATATGTGATGATTGATTTTTTAAGGGCTGGATGTAGTTGGTGCTCACGGCTGGATGCCGACACTTTCACCGATTTAG
>JAHJCW010000293.1 GCA_018812885.1 bacterium
GCGCCAATTCCACCAAACTCAAATATTGATATTAAATTTGGTGCATGCATTTTTTGCGCAAGCGATGCTGCTAACATTGGGATTCCTGTTCCAATAAAGCAAGTCGCATTATCTTCCATCAACCTTGAAGCAATACATATCAATAATTCATTCGGGTTGTAGTTTTTATCACTCATTTTTACCTCCACCTATCCGCAATCCATTCAATTTTTTGGTACCTACCAAATCAAGATATTCCTTATGATTTTTTACGCTGTAAATCCATTTATTTAAATAATCTTTTACAAGCATTTCATTTTTACTATCATTAGCATAGTTTTTAATATGTTGTTCATCACGCTCATATAATCCAGACATTTCACCGGGATGCGAACCAAACGGTGCTTCCACGACAGCATCTACTAAATAATAGGGAATAATTGTACGGTCAGGCTGAGAACGAATAACGTCCGTATCCACTATTTCTTCTGTTGAAATAATTAATCGCTTGGAAGCGCGCGCCATCTCTGCCGCAAATCCCGAGATGCCGTCTATCTGGCAATTACCAAATTTATCTGCGCGATGTACATGAATAAAACCTACATCAAGTATTAAGGCGGGAAGTAAACATAGTTTCATTCCAGTAAATGGGCATTCTACAACTTTAGCAGCACTATATTTGTATGTATCAGTTCCCAGCATAACGCGAGTCGGAATAAACGGTACACCCATTGCAGCTGCTTTAAACCTCCAAGACAATGCTGCGTTCGACCATTCGACTACTTTTTCTACAAAACCACTCTCAACAGCCCTGCGTGCTGAATTAGATAGTCCATAAACTTCGAATCCAATGTATGTCCAATCTAATTTTTTAATAGTATTGGCCGCTGCTAGCAAGTCAGACTCGTAAACTCCCTGACCTGCGCAATTTAAATTTTTTATCCCCTGTCTAATGATTTCCCGCACGAGTGACATCGGTGCGCGGACAGTACCATAAAGTTCAATGCCAATATAGTGTCCGTCTTTTAAATACTTTGAAACTGCCTCTTTTTCAGACATCCTTTTATCAATCAAAGCTTTGGGCTTTTGCGTACGGTTCCACTCGCGAAAGGCGTTAATATCGGGAGGTTGAATTAGTTCTCCAATTCCGGTAGATAATACTTTCATAATTTCCTCAAAAATGTTCGGAAATTTAATCATAATCGAATTCAATTAGAACAGAAGTCAGTATGAATAATAAATAAATTTGACTTGTTCACCTACTTGGCATGAAGTAAATTCTGCCCTTGTATGAAACTATCACATATGATAACATATATATTTTTAAAAACATTTTCCTTCTGTTTGAGATTTTCTCCACGATGGACAAAAAACCTTTTGTCCTATATTTTATATATTATTTTATATTATCCGATCCCAATACGAAAAAAACAAGTATTTGATAATCTAAAATTAGCTTTTCCTGATAAATCAACATCTTGGTACTTAAAAACAGCTAAAGATAGCTATAAGTTTTTTATTAATAATTTTGTTCAGTTTCTTGCATTTCCTAAATCATTTTTAAGAAGTACTGTAACAATTAAAGGACAAAATTTATTAAATAACACCCTCAAGGAAGGAAAGGGTGTCATTTTTGTTTCCGGACATTTCGGAGCTTGGGAAATTCTTGGTGCATGGTTGGTTTATAATAATTATCCGATTTCAGTTGTTGCCACCAAACAAAATAATCGTGGTTCTGATAAATTTTTCCTGGAATTGCGCAGTCATTTTGGATTGAAACATATATACCGTAAATCATCTTTGGACAATATGTACGGTGTTCTTAAACGTGGCGAAATTCTTGGACTTGTAAGCGACCAAGACGCAAAAAAACGTGGTGTATTTGTCAAATATTTCAATCAACAAACCTCAACGCCCAAGGGTGCCGCACGGTTTCATCTCGAAAGCACAGCACCTATAATTTTTACAATATGTTATCAAAATAAACCTAACAATTATACAATTGAGTTTCATCCTGTAAAAATTACTCCTGACGCTACAATTGAATCAATCACACAGACATATACATCTATACTGGAAAAATATATTCGCCAATTCCCCGAACAATACTTTTGGTTTCATCGGCGCTGGAAAACAAAACCCGTTGCAAAACAAAATGTTTAAACATATAGACATTAATCATCCACAAGCGGTCAAATATGCAGTAAATATTTTAGAGGAAGGTGGTGTAATAATTTATCCCACAGATACCTTATACGGCTTTGGTGCCGATGCAACCAATGATGAGGCAATTAATAAAATAAATCAAATTAAAGGACGCTCAGGCCCAATGAGCGTAATGGCAGCCGATGAAAAGATGGCAATCAATTGGATGGATATCAATAATGAACAAATTGAAGTTGTTAAACCTTATCTTGGTGGAGCACAAACTCTAATTGCTCCGGTTAAACCAAATATTGTGAGTTCAAAAATACTTGGCGAAGATAATACATTGGGAATTCGCATACCTAATAACAAATTTTGTAATGAACTATCATTCCTGTTTGGTAAACCAATAATTTCTACAAGTGTCAATCGAGTAGGGGGAAAACCAATGAATGATCCTGTTCAAATTGAATACGAGTTCAGTTCTGAAGTCAATCTTTTAATAGATGCTGGGACCTTATTGGAATCTAAGGGTTCAAAGATTTATAAATTTGAAGATAATAAAATAATTGTTTTACGGGAATAACATGCAACGTGTCTTGATAATAATTCCTTTACTAATTTCATTAAACTATGGACAAAACATACCTTTTAAGGTTGGCGAACATTTAACATACACATTGCAGTTTAATGTTATCAAAATGGGTCGTGGATATTTATCAGTGGAATCAATTGATACTGTATCCGGTCTTCAATCTTATCACGTAAAGTTCCAGGCTAAAACCAACAAATTTGCTGATAATATTTATCGCGTTCGAGATAAGATTGATATTTGGTTAAATACGTCAGATTTGACTACGGTAAAATTAGTTAAGCAATTAAGCGAGGGCAATTATCATAAAAACTATTATACATCAATCGACTATAATAACTCAATCGCAATTACAAATAATGATACTCTAAAAATTACTGGCGCGTTGCGAGACCCTTATTCGCTTCTATATTATTTCCGCACTATTCCTTTAGAGATTGGACAAATTTTAGACTTTACAACTTTTGATAATAAAAAATTAACTGATTTTCAAGTAATAGTAGGCGGTAAGGAAACAGTTGAAACGCCCGCCGGTACATTCCCATGTATCATTATTAAGCCATTCAGAGACGGTAAAACACTTTTAAAAAATGATGGGGATATGAAAATTTGGTTCAGTGATGATGAACTGCGTTTACCGGTACAAATTCAAATTAAGTTAAAATTTGGTTCTATGCTTCTACAGTTGAGGACTATTAATTTGTAAAGACTCTGTGAATATCATTATATATAACAAAAACCATAAGAGTCAATAAAAACACCATGCCAACTTTTTGAACTGCAATTTTTGCTTTCACACTTAGCGGTCTTCTAATTATTGATTCAATTCCGATTACCAATAAATGACCACCGTCTAAGCCCGGAATTGGCAAAATATTAATTACTGCCAAATTTATACTTATCATTGCCATTAAAAATAAAAGTGGGGCTAATCCTGCTCTCGCAGTTTCTCCCGCCAATTGAGCGATAAATATAGGGCCACCAATGTCCTTCATTGTCGCGGCTCCGGTTGCCAACATCTTTAACGTTGTTCCGATTAACGCAAAAACACCTTTGGTTGCCTGCCATCCACCTCCAACGGCTTGAAAGATATTAATTGGTTCATAAGTAACCTCAGCTGCAATACCAATGGCGCCCAAAGTATCAATCTTGCCATCTATCAGCGCCAGCTGAAAAGAGGTCACTAAATCTTTTTCAATAATTATGTCATCACGCTCAAAATGTAATTTGATTGGAGTATTGGGAATGGAATGTATAATTTCAGTTAATTCCTGCCACGTTTCAATCGGTTCACCGTTAATTTCTACAATTCTATCACCTGTTTGCAACCCGGCGGCCTCAGCTGGTTGTCCTTCTAATATTTGTGCAATAACAGGTTCTTCACTTATTACAGGATTACCCTGGTTATACGCAATACCTGTATAAATTACTAACGCCAATAAAACATTCATGATAACACCGGCACTCATCACCCAGGCTTGAGCTAAGCGCGGTTTACTCATTAATTCATAAGGTTTGTGTTCAATTTTACTATCAAGATTTTCGTCAATCAATCCCGCCATTTTGACGTATCCACCTAGTGGAACCAGTGCAAAACAATATTCAGTAAACGTTCCTTTGCGTCCCGGTTTGGAGATGTGCTTTTCAAAAACCGGTGCCCATATTCTTTTCCCTTCATTATTTTTACGAAAAAAGAATAGTTTAAAATCCCATCCATTGGGAACCGAGGTCATAGTTATTATTCTCGGTGGGAACCCAACCGAAAACTTCTCTACTCGCACGCCTACGGAGCGCGCCGCAAGATAATGTCCTAATTCATGGACAAAAACTATAACTCCAATTACGAGAGCTGTTGCTAATAATGTTATCATTTATATATTATCCTAAAGGTCAAAACTATAAATATTATATTTAAAATAGTTCATCTAATTGTATGATTTTACAAATTCCTCTGCCCAAACAATCAGATTTTGTAAATCATCAAGATTGGGATTTTCAATCCAATCATGTTTATCACAAGCACCGCTTACAATTTTGGGGATGTCTGTGAATAATATATTACTTTTTAAAAACCGATATACAGCAAATTCATTCGCTACATTTAGAACGGCCGGTGTTGTTCCTAATTTTCGAAGACTATCATATGCTAATTCGATACATGGAAATCTTTTATAATTGGGTGCTTCAAATGTCATTTCTTTTAACTTGACAAAATCTATTCTTTCCCAAGCGGTTTCAACATGGCGAGGATATGTCAAGGCATATTGTATCGGAACTTTCATGTCGGGAACACCGAGTTGAGCTTTTACTGAGCCATCTTTCATCTCTACCATAGAGTGGATAATTGACTGAGGGTGAATTACTACTTCAATGTTATCAACCGAAATATTAAAAAGCCAATAAGCTTCAATAATTTCAAGTCCCTTGTTCATCATTGTAGCTGAGTCAATTGTTATTTTCTGTCCCATATTCCAATTCGGATGCTTAAGTGCCTCTTGAGGAGTAATATCGGAAAATGTATTAATTCCCCGAGTTCGGAAAGGTCCACCGCTACCAGTCAATATTATTTTATTAACATCATCCTTGTTTTCGCCTTGCAAGCATTGCCAAATTGCTGAATGCTCACTATCTACCGGATAAATTTTTGCGCCGCTTTTTTCTTGAATTTGTTTAACAAGGCTTCCTGCCATAACCAAGCTTTCTTTATTGCTTAGGGCAACGTCTACACTTGATTCAAGGGCACATAGTGTTGGCTCCATGCCTGCCGTCCCCGCAAGTGCGTTTAATACTAAATCAATATCATTCCGCTTTCCAAGTTCTAATAATCCTTCACGGCCTACTAAAACTTCGATATCTTCATTTCTTAATTTCTCCTCAACAATCTTACCGTAGGATGAATTAACTATATTTACAGCCCGAGGTCTATATTTTAATGCCTGTTCAACTAATAATTCGTGATTCGAATTAGCTGTAAGGTATCTGACTTGAAAATCATCCTTTATATTATCTACAACCTTAAGAGCATTTTGCCCTATGGAACCTGTTGAACCAAGTATTGATAATTTACGCACCATTACTTAAAAACTCTCGAGATTTCAATGCTGATAATTACCACATCGGAATTTACCTGCAAGATTGGTATAATTGTAAATTTTCCTTTTGCTAGCTGTGCTCCGAATAATAAATAATTAGCATTTCCTTTGATGAATGTTGGGACTGTATCCACATCTTCAATTAATATCTTTGTATAATATGTATTAAGTCCAAAACCGACAAATGTCGGGAGAGAACCAAAATCAAATTCCTTGATAAGCGCTGCATCTGTGGACTTGTTTTTTAAATCATCCGGTCCATGCAATTTTGAAAATAATACAGAAAAACACCAATTGTTTTTATCATTATTGGTTATGTTCAATCCAAAACCGTAAGTAAAAGATTGTACAAGGTCACTTCCTGATTTAAATATACTCATATTACCTTTAAGTGATAAATTTTGAGTGATAATTAATGCACCTGCTAAATTTGGATATCCTCCCATGAGATCTGTTGAATATTTTTCTCCTGTAATATTTATTCCCTGTGAATAGGAAACGCCAATACTGATTTGTTTATTTATAATATTGGGACAAAAGAAATGCCTATTGGTCGATAAAGATATAGTTTTTAAAAATGGTTCCACTTGTTGTTGAAATTGTTCTGAATCTATATTATCTAATTCGAAGGATGCCCATTGTGCACTCACCCGTACGGAAAAAAATGTTATTACAATTAAAATAATTGAACCGGTTTTCATAATATATAAATTATTGGAATTAAATAATTCCGCGTTTACTATTTTCGATAAAATCTACTATACTCAGAATATTTTTGTTGTCAGGAAATTCGGTTTTGATTTTTTCTAGAGCGACAGATTTATTTAAACCAGATCTAAAATAGTATCGGTATGCACGCTTTATGTTTATTCTATCTGCTGAGGAAAATCCTCGGCGCCGCAAACCTACACTATTAATCCCGCCATATCTTAACGGCTCGCCAACAGCCATCACAAATGGGGGTACATCTTGTGAAACCCTAAATAAACCACTAACAAAAGCATGTGCTCCAATTCTGACAAATTGATGGACCATAACACATCCGGAGAGCGTTGCCCAATCATTAACTTCGACATGTCCTCCTAATGTTGCAAGGTTTACCAATGTTACGTTGTTGCCTACAACACAGTCATGCCCAATATGGGAATAAGCCATCAAAAATACATTATTACCAATCGTTGTTTCGCCGCGCGCTTTAGTACCGCGATGAATTGAGACAAATTCACGAATTACGGTTTCATCACCGATTTTAACCGTAGTTTTCTCACCACCAAATTTCAGATCTTGTGGTAATTCACCAATTACGCAATTATGGAATATCCGGCAATTTTTACCAATTTCAGTATATTTCTTTATTGTATTCGAATTACCAATACTAGTACCATCACCGATGATTACGTCACTGTCAACAACTGTATATGGTCCAATAGTTACATTTTTACCAATTGTAACATTGCCGCCAATTATGGCACTGGGATGGATTTTATTAGTAATGATATCCCCCCTTTAACGATCTATAAGACTTGCTAAAAGTATGGCTTCGGCAACTAATTTATCGTTCACAAATGCTTCGCCTCTAATTTTTACTGTACCAAGTTTGAATTTCAATAATTTCATTTCTAATACAATTTGATCCCCCGGTACAATAGGTTTCCTAAATTTTGATTTTTCTACAGCTGAGAATAACATTCCTTTTTTTAACGGATCTTCTAAGTCGTGTAAAACTAAAAACGCTCCGGCTTGCGCCATTGATTCTAATATCAAAACTCCAGGCATAATTGGACGGCCAGGGAAATGGCCCCGAAAATACGGTTCGTTTACAGAAACATTTTTAATAGCTGTACACCTATTCCCGGGAATAAAATTTGTGATTCGGTCAATCATTACGAAGGGGTAACGCTGAGGCAAAATCGCTAATATTTCTTCAATACTATATTCTTTCTTATTTTTATCGTATATCATGATTTAACTATCCGTCTTAGTTTCTTTATAAATTCTATATTAGTCCTATGCCCACTCCGCTTTGCGATAATATGGCCGACAATAGGTCTACCTAAAAGTGCCATATCTCCTATCAAATCTAACACTTTATGGCGAACAGGTTCATTCTCAAAATGCAGTCCTCCGCAATTCAATATTTCACCATTATTAAATACGAACTCTGTATTTAAACCAAATAATTTACTTAAAATATTTTGTTCATCCTCATTAACTTTTTTATCAACAATAATTACGGCATTATCCAATTCGCCTCCCTTAATCAATCCATTGTTTTTAAGTTGGGCGACTTCGCTTAATAATCCAAAAGTGCGCGCTGGAGCGATTTCTTTTTCAAATTCGCTTTCTACATCTTCAATAGATACGTATTGCAATCCGAAACTTGGTAAACCATAATCCATAAAAAAAGTTATTTTGAATTTTTCGGCAGGCAATATATTTATTTCAATATCATTATCAGATTCATCGAAAAGAATTGGTTCGGTGATTTTTAAAATATTTTGGGTTGCGTTTTGATCCACCATTCCAACTTTTTTTATTACCTTTACAAATGGTAACGCACTACCGTCCATAATAGGCGGTTCCGGACCCGTTAGTTCAATAATAGCATTATCAATACCAAGTCCTCTCAAGGCTGCCAACACGTGTTCTACGGTGTGTATCTGGACACCGTTCTGTTCCAGCGTCGTCCCACGATTTGTATCAATTACATAGTCTATATTGGCCGGAATAACCAGATTTTCTTTCAAGTCGATACGTTTAAAAAGTATTCCGCTATTTTCTATTGCCGGCTTGATGTTTATAATGCTTTTTATACCAGTGTGTAAACCAATCCCGGCAAGCGATACCTTGCCTCGAATTGTTTTTTGATAATTATTCGGCAAGTTTTTCTTCTAATGTTTTTATTCGTTTTTTCAATGAAACAATTTGAGAATAGGCAGCATCGCTTTTGTTTTTCTCACGTACTTCTCTTGCCGGCATGCCGGCATATATTTTATTTCCAGGTAAGGATTTAGTAGCTCCCGCTTTTGCAACAAATATTGCTCGATCACCAATGATAATACCATCTCTCACACCGACTTGTCCACCAAAAATACAATAGTTACCAATTGTAGAGCTTCCTGCAATACCAACTTGTCCTGCCATTAGGCAACCTTTGCCAATTTTGACATTATGAGCAATGTGCACAAGGTTATCTAATTTTGTTCCCATACCTATCACAGTATTGCCGATAGTCCCTCTGTCTATTGTGCAATTAGCTCCTATTTCAACATTATTTTCGATTATTACCGAACCTATCTGCGGAATTTTGTGATGGATGTCATTTTCGGTTTCATATCCATAACCGCTAGACCCGATTACTGTACCCATGTCAATTATTACATTATTACCAATATTTACGCGCGCGTAAATAGCAACTTGTGGATGTATTGTAACATTGGTTCCAATAATTACATTATTGCCAATTGAAATATTGCTATGAATATTTGTACCGTCAGCAATTTCTACATTTTGTCCAATAACCGTAAATGCGCCAATATTAACATTTCTCCCAATCTTTGCTGATTTGTGAATAACAGTAGTGGGATGTATTCCTGCTTCTATATCATTTGTTGGCTCGAACAACTTAAGAACTTTAGCCATTGCTAAACGTGGATTATCAACTACAATACCGCTTTTGCCGTTCAATATCGCGGCATCGGATACGATTATTGCGGGCGCAGTGGTTTGGTTTATTAACTCTTGCTGTTTGGGATTAAACAGAAAAGTGATTGTATCAGGCGCGCCTTTTTTAATATCGGATACTCCATGAATAACCAAATCAGGCGCGCCAATTACTTTGCCCCCTACGATAGATGCTAATTTGCGCAGGGTAACCAATTTTTTCTTTTAATTACCTTTGGCTTTTCTTAGCTCAAATAAAACATCATCGGTAAGGTCAAAAGTCGGTTTACCATACAATAAAGATACCGATCCATCAAAAATAAAATCATATCCTTTCGAAATCGCGATATTATCAACTGCAGTTTTTACTTTTGCTAATAATTTATATTCCATTTGTGATTGCTTTTGATATAATTCACCTTCTGGTCCAACTTTTTGAGCTTGAAACTGTTGCAGGCGTTGTTCTTTAGTAACTATTTCTTTTTCTTTCTCTTTACGTCATTCAGGTGAGCTCATCAGTCTTTGAGTCTCATAAGCTTGTTTCAAACTGTCAAGTTCAACTAGCATAACCTGGTATTCTTCTTGTACTTTTCTATAATCTAACTGTAATTGTGACTCGGCTTCCTTAAAATCTTCAAATTCAGCCCTTACGCGTTCCGATGCAATGTATCCGATCTTGTTTTGTCCAAATAATAACA
>JAHJCW010000294.1 GCA_018812885.1 bacterium
GAACTTACTCCTGGTGAGCATTGGGTGACAATAAGTAGCCCTGAATTTACCGCAATTTGCCCGTTTAGCGAGTGGCCAGATTTTGGAACTGTAACGATTAACTATATTCCGAATAAAGTTTGTTTAGAGCTGAAAAGCTTTAAGCTTTATATCAACGCCTTCCGTGACGTGAAGATTTTTCATGAAGCTGTAACTGAATTAGTATTTGCTGACTTTTTGGAGGCTGTAAAACCAAAAAAAGCTCATATTGTTGTAGATATGAACGTACGTGGAAATATTAAGACGGTTTGTGAAAAGAGGTATAAGTGTTAATATTATGGAAATAACTCATTTATTGATTTTGATAATCGGAGTGGGGCTTGGTTTTTATATCCAAACTGTTGTAGGTTTTGCTGCAGCTCTTGTCGCTCTGCCAATAATATTAAGCGTCCTTCAAATACAGGAAGCTGTTTCTTTAATGGCCATATTTTTCTTGATTTTTGCAATTATTTTTATGTACAAGGATTGGAAAGATATGGATAAGAAAACTATTATTGAATTAGGACTTGGAATGCTTATTGGTTCAATAATTGGAACTTATATTTTAAAATTTGGTAATCCAATTACTCTACGAAAAGGTCTCGGAATATTAATATTACTCTATGTTATTTATACATATGCTAAAAAAAGTAAGATAAAATGTTTTCGTAAATTAGGCATTTTGTTTGGACTTTTGGGCGGCTTTTTTTCAATATTATTTGCAGCAGCTGGCCCTTTTTTTGCTGTTTATATAAATAATAAGGTAGATAAATCCAGAATAATAAGGGCGACACTTATTGGAATTCTCGGAATCAATAGTCTTGTTAGAGTGTTGCTTTTGATTACGTCAGGCATATTAACTGTAAATATTTTTATTAGTTCATTATATATACTCCCTTTTTTCCTTCTGGCATTATACTTTGGACATAAAACATACAATAAAATTAATGAAAATATGTTTAAAAACGTGTTATTAATACTTTTAATAATATCAGGTATATCTTTGATAATACGATAATTCTGAGCTTTGGTTGTTTTATTATTTTTATTGACTATTGGCTTCTTCCGAATATCTTTCTAACTCTGTACTTTTTGGAATTTCTAAACCTAAGCTCCTGACAGATCTTGATCTTAATCTGTCATATATTTCAAATATTCCATTGTCTATTAATTTTTGCACTTGTTCTTTTGACAAATTGGCAACTATTCTGGACATTTCTTTGGGAAAATATCTTAGACCACTAGATTCTGTAACCTTTTTATGAAAGTTGCGAGACATATAAAGTTCGGGTTCATCCGCAAAAAATATATTTGATTCCGGTGTTCCCATTTTTGGCAATTGCGTCCAATCGGAGAAAGCTTCACCTTTAGGAAGTACTCCAAGTTGACTAAAAAACCTTTTTAAAACTACATGACTATCATTTAACTCTAAAACTCTATTATCAAAAGTAATACTATTTATACCTAAACTATCAGCCTCTTTAGATATACTATCAACTGTACGATATGCTAATACGGCATTATCAACTAAATGATCAGGGTGAGTATTAAAGGAAAATTGTTCAATCCATGAGCATACGGTAGCCAACACTTCTCTTGTACTTATAATTATTGAAATACGATCTGTAGGAAATTTTGAACCTATCAGAAAAAATCCAATTTCTTCTGGGGCAATTGATCAGGATCTTAAACCAAGAAGGATGGCCTCTTAAAACATTTCTAACAATTCTTTAGCTGCCTTCCCCCAACTAAATTCCTTCGCACGTGCGAATCCCCTGCCGATTAGATCATGACGAAGATCTTCATCTCTGTAAATTTCGTCCATTGCTTTTTTAAGTTCATGAGGCTCATTTGGGTTAATCAGAATTGCCGCGTCGTCTGCTACCTCGGGCATGGATGTGCAGTCAGATGTAATTACCGGTGCTCCGCACTGCATGGCTTCAAGTATCGGTAGGCCGAAGCCTTCATAAAGTGATGGATATAAGAAAGTAAGCGCATGCTGATATAAAAGGGCTTTGTCCTCTTCATCTATAAACCCTGTCATATGAATTAATGGATGTTCAGAAAGATGAAAATCGGCGAAAATATTTGGGTATTTTTTACCTGCGATAACAAGTGCAACATCGGATTTATTCCCCTCTTGCCATTCGGTGTAAGCACGGATTATCCCTTTAATGTTTTTACGTGGCTCAAGCGTGGAAAGGCAGAGGAAATATTGATCTGGAAGGTTATATTTACGTTTAATAATCTCAAAACTTTTGGCAAATGGTAGCGGGTGCAGATGGGGTGCTGCTGCTTCGTAAATAACCTTTATTTTATCTGAATTAATGCCGTATTCCTCTACAAGTTGGTTTTTTGTGAACTTACTGACGGCGATAATTTGATCGGATTCTTTCGCCTCTTTTTTGGGGCGGAGAACTTTATGCCAAAGACGTGTTTTA
>JAHJCW010000295.1 GCA_018812885.1 bacterium
GTAAGAAATTATTTCATTTTGTGCTATTGTCGTTCCAAACTTAATTCCCAAAGATTGCTTTTCCCAACCTCCGTAAATAGTGGACCATAATCTATCTTTTTTAGTTGTATCTACTAGCGATAATCCCTGATTATCCAACTCAATTCCAAATTTAAGTAAATCTGAATTTTTGATTTTCTTGCTAATAAATTGATTCAGATGAAAACGGTTTAGATATGCTTTGACGCTGTCAAAATCCATGCTATAATATTGCTGAAAAAAAGCTCCGTGAACTTTATACTGCCAAGTAGTAAAATCCTTGGAAAAGCCAATTCCGGCTGAGACAATTTTTTCTTTATGAATAAAATCAGCCGGATCACCCAAATTCAACCTACTATCCGTAAGAAAATATCCAACTGAAATATCTAATAATTCATCTTTATCCCTTGATGAATAATCTATTCGGTAAGATTGCTGCAGAGGATTATTACTGCCTTGTGGATCTGTATATTGACCATATGGACCTTTATACGTTCTTTTAAATCCATTTAAAGATATTACTCTGTTTTTTTCTGCAAATTCAGCATCAATCTCTAATTGATCGTATGAGAAATCACCACGATAATAATTGATTCTACTTTTTATATGTGATGAATCAGGAAAAGAATGCAGACCTTGATAATAATCGCCCGCGTTGTATAATCCAAAATTATTTTTATAAGATGGACCAAAACGCGTTGGATAGTTAGCAAATGTACCATCAATTAATAAGAGGCCTAATGTCCAATCCTGATTCCACATTAGCCTGCCATTATTTGTGATAACACCATATTGCCCACTCCAATCGTAAGGAATATCATCGGTTTGACTAAAAAGTGATGCAAAAAGTATTCCAATAATTAACAGATACTTATTCATGCTAAATGTTTTACTACACTCGGTACTCCAACCGCAAATACAATTGCGTTGGAGACTTGATGTAAAATTGTAAATCCTATTCCTGAAATATATATTCCGATAGTCTGCGGCCAATCAAATCCTACACTAAAAGGATAACTCAGCGTTGTTAAGGAATCAAATATAAATGTCAAAATGAAACCGGTAATCGCTAAACTCGCAATTCTTTTTGTAGAAAATTCCCGCTTGAAAAACAATGGTCGCGTTAATCCTCCTACTGCTCCGATAATTATCATCGAAAAGATTTGTGATAATAATAATGGCGGGAAAACAAGCCCTGAACCAAAAGGATTCAAGACGGAGAATATTAATTCAGCCGTTCCACCGACCAATACTCCCCAACCGATTCCAAGCGTGAGACCGGATAGGAAAACAATAACGGTTATTAATTCAACATTTGGAACCATTAATAATGAAAATCCAAGACCTATTGCAAGAGCAGTAAAAATTGAAGCGCGCACTAATTTATTTAGATCCATCGTTCTCACTTGCTAATTCATCTTTTAGGATTGGAATCCGAAAATAATTACGTCGGGAAGTCCATTTCCCTTCCTCAATATCATCATCAATTGCTTTTTTCATTAAATTCATTTTGGCATCCATATTATCAATTAAATGCAAAAGTAGTGCTTCTTTAAACTTTGGTTTTTTAGGACTTTGCCAATCATATTGCCCTTGATGTGATAAAATTAAATGTTCCACTTTTTGTAATAGATCAGGGGGGAAACCATTTATTTTGTCCGCTGTTTTTACAGCGATATCTCTTCCCAAAACTATATGTCCGATCAAATTACCTTCATCTGAATATGATGCTTCCAATTCCGAAGTGATTTCCTTCACTTTTCCGATATCATGTAAAAATATGCCGGTCATCAGTAAATCAATATCCACTTCATAATGTTTTGCTAAAGATATTCCTATTTGTGTCATTGATAGAGTATGTTCTATCAAACCCGAACGATAATTATGATGCATAACTACTGAAGCCGGGTGTGTCAATAGCTGACTCTCATATTCTTTATAGATTGATATAACAAGCATTTTTAAATGCTTATTATTTATTTTTTTAATGTATGAGGTTAATTCTTTCCACATCTGTTTTGGATCGCTCTTTGAGGATGGCACAATTAACGCCGGATCATAGCCATAACGTCCATAATCTTGTACTGATGCTACATTAATTTTTTTAATATTTAACTGTAATTTATCAAGATAAAAATCGACTTGCCCGGCTACAACAATGGCATCACCGGCAGAGAAC
>JAHJCW010000296.1 GCA_018812885.1 bacterium
ACTATATTAAATTTAAAAAAATTAATTGATGATATTTATGATATATATTAGATCAGTTTTAAAAATACCATTATTATCATTTTGTTTAATATCCACCATTTTTGCCCAATGGACATTTACTACTGATAATGAGGCATTTGTAACATCGACTTATAATGAACAAACAACACCTTGGCCGTACCGTACAGATACACCAAGTGCTTGGTCACCCACAGGTGGAAATCTCAATGGGCATATTTATCATGATATTACGACAACCGGATTAAATGATAGATTTTATTCCATTTTACAGAATTCTGCTAATGGAATAGGTGATTTAACAGGAATGACAGTATATGATGATTTTAGAAGACAAGGTGGAATTTTTATAAATGGATCGGGGAATGTGCCATTAGCTTATTGGAGTATAGGTGATACTGAAGATCCAACCGATAATTGGTGGATATCAAAGGTACCGATGTCTGTTGATTTAAATAGTCTTACTTTAGATATTTGGCTTTCGCAAAGTATTGATATGGTTGAAGCTAATTTTATGAAATGGGCGAACGCTCAAAACACTACCAAAACTTTTTCACAATTGATTTCTGATTATGCATTTTTAGGTTTAACATTTTTAAGTGACCAAGTTACAGAAATAAGCTCAGACCCATGGAACCAGTATGTGAATATTGGTGGAGTTTGGCGAATACCACATTATGGTGTTTATTCAGATAATGGCCTAACTGTTTTTGGATTAGATAATATTAGAGGAGAAGCTACACTTCCTGTAAAACTCTCCTCTTTTACGGCACAAGTAATTAACACAGGAGTTCAACTGAAGTGGACGACTGAAAGTGAAATTGAGAATCTTGGATTTATACTTGATAGAAAGCCTGAAGGTACAAATTGGTCTGAAATAGCAAGTTATAAAACTAATGACAGATTGCTTGGACAAGGTACAATTAGTTATGCAACAGATTATGAATATTTAGATTCCTTTGTAGAACCAAGTACAACTTATGAATATTGTTTAGCAGATGTAGATTACAACGGAGTTGTTACATATCACTCAATTAGAACAGTGACAATGGAGCAAGCGTCATTAAATTCAACGTTAGAAGAGTTTATTGTATTGCCTGCCTATCCAAATCCATTTAATCCAAGTACAACCATTAGATATGGATTAGCTGATGAAGGGACAGGTCGTGACCTGTCCGTACAGGTTGATATTTATGATATAACCGGTAAATTGATTGCCACACTTCTAAATGAAGATCAAATACCCGGTTGGCACTCTATTATTTGGAATGGGACAAATCAGTACAATGAACAAGCACCTGCGGGACTTTACTTAAGCAGGATAACCTCAGATAGTGAAGTGAAGACTACTAAGCTGATGCTTCTGAAATAAATTACCGCCCCTATAATCCCCTCCTAATTTAGGAGGGGATATGGGGAGGTATTAACTTTTAAGCCCTGCAAATGCGGGGCTTTTTGTAAAAACTTGAGCATTGTATTTTTCTTAACAAATTGTATATTCATCCTTTAAATACAGGAAATACCATTATGAAACCACAAAGGTTACTGCAAAGCATCGCTATTATTATTTTGTTAGTTCTTTTGGCGAATTGTAAAAAAACAACTGAGCCGGGAAACAATTGGGGAAATGCGGATTTCACCTCTTTTGTGGCAATCGGTAATTCACTGACTGCCGGCGTTGCCGATGGTGCTCTCTATGAAGATTCTCAGAAGAACAGCTTTCCAAAGCTAATTGCAAAAATGGCCGAAGTAGATAATGACTTTGAGCAACCTATAATGGGTGGCAATGGTTTTAGTTTTAATGAAGCTGATGGTAGACTTACGCTTAACATTTTTGTAAATCCACCTTCAATTGATTTTCTACCGGCTGGAACAGAGAATAATCAAAATTTGAATCGAGCATATAATAATCTTGGTATTCCACTCATCCGAGCCGAGCAGTTATATACAGTCACTACTTCTGTGGAAGCAGATAGTAATCACTTTGTTGATAAAATCCTGCGCGGATCAGGTCGCACTGCGATAGAGGAAGCACTTTCTCTTAATCCGTCTTTAATAACATTATGGGTCGGTAATAATGATGTCCTTGAATCTGCCACCTTAGGATTAGCTGACAATAACTCGCCCTATACCCCGTCGAATGAATTTGCTACACACCTTACTAATATAATAAATCAGCTTATAGCGAGTACTGATGCACCGATATTTATTGCAAACATTTTCGATATTACTGATCTACCGTATTTTACTAGTCTACCATCATCTGTTATAACCGGCGGGAATAAAACTTATCTTTTTGGAAAATGTGAAAACAACGTTGATCGCCAACTGACCGATGATGATATCGTTCTATTTTGGGCATTGCCTGACTATTTGAGTTTAAAGACAAGTGGGGATGTTTCCGTAGCTACTGCGCTGAATGATACTTTAATTCTTGATCGCCAAGAAAAAACTGAGATAACTACAATTATTGATGAATATAACGTTATTATTCAAAATATTGCCAATTCAAACGATCAATTATATTTAGTTGATATGTACTCAATATTCAAAAATATTGCAAATAACGGTTATTCAATTGGTGGTGTTAATTATAATACTGATTTAATTAATTTTGATTCTAGCGGAAATCTAGATATAAGTCCACTGGCTACCACTTTGTTTAGCTATGATGCATTGCACCCCAATAAATTTGGCTATGCAAGTTTTGCAAATTCTTTTATTGAAGTTATTAATGCATCACTAAATGCAAGTCTGCCATTGGTAACCTCATCTGATTTGTAAATGCGCATTATTGCAATATTATTAATTATTTGTAGCTTTTTAGTTGTTACTTGTGAAATACCTGTTGGTTTGGAACCGGTATCAGGTGTTGAGGGTAAAATCACTTTTCATGGGAATTGGCAAGCTGATATAAAAGCTGCTGCCATAATCGCTTTAGATGAATTGGATTTAGAAAATCCGGCCGCTAATTTGGTAACATATAGTAATTTGATTAACCCAGGGACAAATGAAGCGGAATATTTTATTCAGTTATTGCCTGGACAATATTATTTAGCGGCTGTTGGTATTACAGTAGATCCCGGTTTCTTTGCTGTTAAAATAGATTCGTTCCTGTCAGCTGAAACGATTCCAATTGTTATAATTGATAATGATCTCAGAAATCTTACAACTCCAATAAATATCAAATCCCAAGAAATTACAGTCGCTGATCGGGAGATAGTTTTTTGATTAGCAAGTCCGCAATAAAAAAGTATTATATTTTTCTTATAGCAATGACAATCCCGATATTCTTATTTGGACAAGATTATGGAAAGATAACCGGTAATATTTTTGATAGAAAAACCGGAAAACCATTATATGGTGTAAATATTTTAGTGAAAAATACATTTGTTGGGACAAGTACTGATGCAAGCGGCGGATTTATTATAGAAAATCTTAAACAAGGGAAATACACTTTATTGATTAGTATGATTGGCTATAAAAAGCGAATCATTAATAACGCTGAAACATTCAATGATAGATCAACGGGTATTGAAATTGAACTTGAACAAGATGTGCTTGAGTCACCGTCGATTATAGTTACAGCCACACGGAAAGAACAAGATGTGATGGAATCGCCATTATCAGTTTCGGTTATTGGACCACGCCAAATCTCTGATAAAAGTGCTGTAAGTTTAGCTGAAGTATTAACATATCAACCAGGAGTTAATACAGTAAAAGGACAGCTTAATATCCGAGGAGCTTCAGGTTATACGCTTGGAGCAGGGAGCAGGTCTCTATTATTAATTGATGGGATTCCATTATTAGGGAGTGCAGCCGGTAATATTAGTTGGACAGTTATTCCAACTTCCGAAATTGAACGCGTAGAAATTGTAAAATCCGGCGGATCGGCGATGTATGGTTCCAGTGCAATGGGAGGAGTGTTAAATATTATTACGCGCAATGCGCCAATCGAACCGGAAACACGAATTAGGCTAAAGGCAGGCGCATACAGTCAGCCCAAATATGAGCAATGGAAATGGCGTGATAATCCCGGTATTTTCAATACTTTAGAAATATCGTACTCGAGACAGATTGGTAAGCATGGAATGTGGTTCCGCTTACAGCGCGATGATACTGATGGATATACACAATTGGGGTGGAATAAATCATATAGTCTGACTTCTAAGGTAAAACTGAATTTTGGTTCTCGTTATAGCGGTTCGATTTATGGAAATTATTACACGAGTAAATATGGTCTGCCCTCGCAATGGAAAAGCGCTGCGGATCCTTTTGAGGCACCATTAGGTGATGAAAATGATAAAGCCAACGGTTATAAATTTAATTTAAACGGATTCCTCAATTTTATTTATTCACCCAAAACTGTAATGAAATTAAAGCTGGGATATTTCGACATCGAATGGCAGAATGATGGTCGTACTAATAATGATTATTCATATGAAACAAAAGGATTTGGCGAATATCAAATTAGTAAAAATTGGACAAATAAATTGAGTACTGTGGGTGGAATTACAACACAGTATGCAAAAATTGACGCAGAAATATTTGGGAATCATCATAGCAATTCTTACGCAGCATATTTTTTAACGCAAGGTAATTTGAAAAATAATTTTACACTATCTGTTGGTAGCAGGTGGGAAGGATATTGGGTTGATGATGACATATTAGATGAAACGATCGCTCCGCAAATAGCTTTAAATTGGAATAAAGATGGAGTTATAGCGTTTAGAACATCTTATGGAAGAGGTTTCCGAGTTCCTACCATTGCCGAATTGTTCTCAAGTTCACAATTGAATATATTTAAAGTTGAACCAAATCCGGATTTGATCGCTGAAACAAGCGATGCATTCGAAATAGGAAGTTCGTTAATTTTAGGAAATTTAGGATTCATATCACTACTAAAGTTTGATGGTGCTATTTTTAGCAATCGATATAAAAATTTGATTGAACCATTGCCGGATGATAATGGAATTATCCATTTTGAAAATATTACCGATGCTAAAATCAATGGTGCCGAGCTTGGTGTAAATATTGGTGTACTAAGTAATAATCTAATTTTTTCTACAGCTTATACATGGCTAGATCCGGTAGCTGTTGATAATTCCGGTAATGTGATTGATACGCTCTCGTATCGGTTCCGACACAACTGGATTTCCACAATTTCGGGTTACTGGAAACAATTATCTGCAACTTTAGAATATAGATATGCTAGTCGGATTGGTAGTGTTGAACTATTCGATGAAAATCCACTAACAGGTTCTGATATAAGAGTACCTATTCATTTATGGAATGTTGGATTTGGTTATAATTGGAAAGGATGGGAAATGCAATTAAGGATCGAGAATTTATTCCAATATTATTATGTTGAACTTGAACGGAATTTGGGTGAGGAAAGAAGGATTTCAATTAATATCAGTAAATCCTTTTAATATTTACTACTCTACACATCACACAGTTTAAGAAATGAAACGGATTATAATAATTCTATCAATTTTATCAGGATTGATATCTGCTAAGGATGCGGTTGAAATAAAAATCAACCAACCCGGTCAGCTTGTTATTGAGCTATCAATCGACTCAATATGGATATCTTTACATGATCAATCAATACATACACAACCAGGTATGGATGCATATTTTCAGCCCGGTTTCCCGATTGTACCCTATTACCGAGAGGTATTTATTGGGGTTCCGGCAAATGCCGATGTTAAAGTATTCAGCGATAATAAAAAATTAGTAGGAAGTTATAAGCCAAATATATTAGGACCCGAAACAGCGAAAGGTATAGAATTTGAATTATCATTAGAATCTAAGTTTGATGGTCACTTCCCAAAACAAAATGTAAGATTAAGTCCGATTAGGAATGTGAATGGAACACCCTCTTCAAAAATAGAAATATTTCCATTTAGCATACAAGAAAGTCAATTATTTATAACTAAGAATATTTCTGTTCAAATTTCTTGGGATGCTAACATTCAAAGTTCTCCTGCGAAAATATTATCGAAGACCTCGTTAGAGGAATTAAGAGCAAGGAAAAAATTACCAAAACCAAATGAACACATAATTCCTGATTATCAGTTTAGTAATAATATTGCAAAAATTGTCGTCGATACTTCAGCGTGGTATGGAATTGCTAATTCTGAATTACTTTCAAATGAAATAAACTTGGATGGTGTCAATCCAAGTACAATACGATTATGGAAAAAAGAAGACGAGATTCCTCTATATGTCGAATATGGAAATGATGGCAGCTTCAATAATGAAGATATGATTGTATTCTATGGTGAAAAAAATCCATCACCGGAATGGGCTGATTATGATAATAATTTTTATACTGATGATAATGTCTATTGGTTGATATGGGGCGCAGGCGATGGTAAAAGGTTTACCGAGTTAGATGTATCTATGAACCAACCGGAAAATACTGTTTATATCCCCATAAATTATAAATTTAGTGAAAAGATTGAACGTGATGATGAGTATGTCCGATTAAATAAATTAAACCAATATTTATTACAAACTTGGGACGTGATAGATCATTTTTTCATGACACCGCAGATTATTGTTAGTAGATCGTTTGATTTTGAATTTATACTAAATACGCCGGATACGTTATCCATAAAAGGATTTGATTTAGAGTTGCAGGTTAGAGGTATGACAACAAGTGACCATGATCTTGATGTAATGATAAATAATCACTTAATTACTAATGTAAAATGGTCTGATCGCAACGCATTACATATTGAACAAAGTGATATGGAATGTACATATTTGAAAAATGGAAAAAATATTTTATCACTTATATTGTCACCAACCGATTCAACTTTACATGACCTTATTTATTTAAATTGGTATAAAATTAAATACCCAAAATATTTCCATACCAATAACGATTATATATATTTCTCATTAGATAGTATTCCAGATCAAACCATTCAATTCGAAATAACAGGATTTTCAAATTCTGATATTTTATTGTTTAAAAATAGGGAAGCACTATTAAGCAATTATCAAATTTCTTTAAATAATCAATCAGCTGATTACTTATTAAAATTCCAAGATGATGATGCACAGCTTTCATCACAATATGAAGCAATTGCCTATGAGAATTTGCTGAATGTTAAAAGTATCTCGATAGAAAGTGCGATAACTAACCAATTAAGTGATATTCGTTCTAGTTACGTTGTGATTGCGCCGGATTCATTTGCATCTACACTTACACCCCTAATCGATTATCATAATGGAATGCTCGTTAATGTTGATGATGTTTATCGCCAATATTCATACGGCGTATTATCGCCATATGCGATTAAATCTTTCCTTCAAAATATCTATATGCAAAGCGGTTCAACTCTGGAATATGCAGTCGTTGCTATGATTAGCAACTTAAACGATTGGCGAAGTGGTGCAATAGGCAAACCGCCATCAATTCCTGCTATGTCCGTTTATACTTATGATATGGGTACAGTTGCGTGTGATTATTGGTACTCAGTATTTGATGATGAATACTGGATACCCTCTATATCGGTTAGTCGATTCCCCGTAAGTAATAAATCTGAGTTGCAAACCATTGTTAACAAAACAATGTACCACCATAAAAGAGGAATCAACAGTTGGGATAATAATTCTTTGTTGATTGCTGATGCGGAACCTCAATTTAGATATCAATCTGAAGCAATGGTTGATAAGATTAAAAATTATGGAACATTTTTATCTAGACTTTATACTGATCCATTGTTACCGGATAGTTCTTTTTATGGTACTAAAGATACTTTATTGAATCATTTAAATCGAGGGCTTGCCTACATCAATTTTGTTGGACACGGTGGTGGCGCAGTTTGGGGATATGATGGTCAGGTTCTTGGTCATATTCTACATAGAAATGATATGGACAAAATTGGTAATCACGGCAAATTACCATTTATCACTAGTATGACCTGCTTCACAGGAGACTTTTCATTCTCTTATGGTCTTGGAAACTTAATGCTCGCCAATGAAAATGGTGGTGCAGTAGCATGGTACGGTTCCAGCGGATTGGGATGGAGTTATAATGATTTTTACATGGTTGAACCATTACAAGATTTGCTTTTCTCAGATGAAGATTTAACTATTGGTGAAATAATCAATCGTTCAAAAACACAGTATTTCTTAACCTATTCGGATATATACCCTGAGATAGCTGCATCACAAATATATCAATATAATTTAATAGGTGATCCTGCAATTAAAGTGAAAAAACCAATTAAAAAAAATATTTATATAACTCCTTTAGACCCTGAACCGGGAGAAAATATTTTAATATCTTCAGATGATTCCCAAGCTGATTCCGTATTCTACCAAATATTTCTACCTGATAATTACTCATTAAACCAATCGACTTTGTTAGGGAATTCATTACCGGAAAATTTATCATTGCCGTATACTTTCAGCAAAGGAATGTACGACATCAATATCTCATACAAATCGGATGATGTATTATATAATTCATCACAACAGTTCTCTGTAGCAGGATCTTACGTAAATATCCTATCGACAATTCCCGCAGTTCCAACAATTTGTGATTCTATAGGTGTTATAGCTGAAGTTTTGGATAAAAATGGAATATCTTCCGTTAGATTAATTTGGAATGGTGAGTATTGGGCTGATATGATCAATATCGATAGTAACTTATATTCTTTGGAAAAACTAATTCCTCCGCAACCAAGCGGAACAGTATTAACCTTTGTTTGCCAAGTCATTGACACTAATAACGATACGACTAATAGCTTACCGAAAATTATCACTATTAATGATATTCCCAATATTGTTCCATTGAAAGGTGAATTCCGTGTTGATGATGAAATAAACCTTGTTATCAATATAGAGAGCACTACAACAACTCCCGTTAGTACCAGTGTTGAACTATTTATTTATAATGATGATGTTTGGCAATTGTTTGGTAGAGATACTGTTAATTTTGTTGGGATGGAAATTAAAGAGGCAATATTCCCAGGCTATTATCCATTTGGTACCAATAACTATAAGGTAGTTACAAATGCGAATTTAACTTGTTTGTCAACTGATTTGGTAACTGATGATACCCTCACTTTTAATATAGAGACCAACGCTTTTTGGATTACGCCGGAGCTTGGCTCTACGGATGATGGAATTATACATTCCAAAATTGGAATAAAAAATATAGAAGTTGATATACCTTCCGGTAACGTGATAGAATCGAGTATAATGCAAATTTTACCACTATCGGATGTGGATATACCATCTCAGCCAGATTTCGGACTGATAGAATTACCAAATAGTTATAATGGAATTGATATAATTTGGGGAACAGCAAATGATTATACTATAAATTGGACAATAGGAAATTCTATAGTTCAATCAAATAATAAATTATATAGATACTTTGAAGAATTTCGCAATTGGTTACCGGTTACCTATGCCGAAATATCAGATAGCACTATAAATTTTCCCTCGAATGGCTCAGCAAAATTTACGTTTCTTGAAAATTCTGATATTGAAAGGCCAACAATCAATGCTACAATAAATGGTCAACAATTCCTTAGAAATAATTATTTAAACACCAATCCATCAATTCAATTGACTATTTATGATAAAAATGGAATTGACCATCGTGCTGATTCAATATTCTATTGGATTAACAATACCATCAGTGATTTGCATTCAGAAATTAATGGTAGCGGAAATAGTATCAATATTATTCTTAATCCTACTTTTACGGATTTGGACTCCACTTTGGCAGTATTAGTCCAAGATGCCGCTGGAAACTCATCTGACACATTGCAATTATCATTTATCGTTAGTGAAAAATTAGATCTGATCGATTATGGTAATTATCCGAATCCTTTTACTGAAAGTACAGTTTTTGCTTATGATTTAACCGACGCTGTTGAGAAATTAACTTTTACAATTTATTCTGTGGAGGGTAGGAAAATTCAGCAATTGGATAGTGACGATATTATTTCAGGAGCAAATATAAATCTTCCCGGTTACCATGAAATTATATGGAATGGCAAAAATCAAGATGGTTTTCCAGTTGGCAATGGAAATTATTTTTATCAAATTAGGGCAAAGAATAATAAAACTGTACTTGAAAGAACCGGTAAAATTCTGAGGGTACAATAATACAATTTCATAATAGAAATAAAACGATTTAAACTATAATTCCCGTTTATTTATA
>JAHJCW010000297.1 GCA_018812885.1 bacterium
AACCATGGTTAAGATGGGGAAAGTTTATGGAAATTTGATGGTTGATCTTAAAGTAGTGAATGAAAAATTACGTGACCGTGGAACAAGAATAATAGAAAAATTAACTAATCTTAATTACAAAGAAGCAGGTAAGGTTTTGAAAAATTCCGGAGGATCAGTGAAAACTGCTCTTATTATGGTAAATAAATCTTGTTCCAAAACAGAGGCAGAAAAATTAATTTATAAATTTGAAGGAAATTTGAGACAAATAATTGGTGATATTTCAATCTAATTAATAGAATCATTAATTCGATAAATCAGCGAAATACGTTAATTTAAACGATATAAATAATTGGATATAGATGGAATGAAATTAAATAAATATATTTTTCGAGAATACGATGTACGAGGAGAAGTAAAAAAAGATTTTCCTTCTGCTGTCGTGGAAATGTTAGGAAGAGGATATGGAACTTACGCATCAAAACTTGGTGCTAAAAAGGTAGCTTTGAGTGGTGATGTAAGATTAACTACTCCCGAATTGAAAAAAAGTTTTAAGAAAGGACTATTATCAACAGGTCTTGATGTAGTAGATATTGGGATATTACCGACACCGGTTAATTATTATAGTATGTTTAAATTAGACATAGATGGAGCAGTTCAGATAACCGGAAGTCACAATCCGCCGGAATTTAACGGATTCAAATTATCACTTTTTAAAAAAGCTGTATATGGCGAAGCTATCCAAGAAATTCGTAAGATAATTGTAAATCAAGACTTTATTGAAGGAGAAGGAAATTCTTCCGAATATGATATTTTACCGGATTACAAATCCATGATCCTTAAAAAAATTATGATTGAGAAACCGATGAAAGTTGTCATGGATTGTGGTAATGCTACAGCTTGCGTAAATGCTCCGGAAATTTTCAATTTATTAGGTATTGAATTAAAGGAATTGTATTGTGATGTTGATGGAAATTTTCCAAATCATCATCCTGATCCAACTGTGAAAGAAAACTTAGCTGAGCTAATTAGATTAATGAAAACCGGTAAATATGATGCAGGAATCGCTTTTGATGGCGACGCTGATCGTATTGGAGTGGTTGATGAAACCGGTGAAATAATTTGGGCAGATCAATTAATGGCATTATTTTTACCGGAAATCGTTGAACAAGGAGATGAAATTCTTTTTGATGTAAAGTGTTCGCAAGCTTTAGAGGAAATGATAATTAAATATGGTGGTACACCGGTAATGTGGAAAACGGGGCATTCACTTATTAAACAAAGAATGGCTGAACTGAACTGCAAATTCGGCGGTGAAATGAGCGGTCATATTTTCTTTGCAGATGATTTCTTTGGATTCGATGATGCCTTATATGTTGCTGCTCGTTTAGTGCAATTATTATCAAGAACTGAAAAAACATTATCAGAATTAAAAGCAGTATTGCCGAAGTATTATTCTACGCCGGAAATGCGTATGGCTTGCGAATCTGACGAAGAGAAATTTCGCATCGCGAAGGAAGCAGAAGGATATTTTATTGCTAATTATAAATGCACGACCGTTGATGGAGTACGGATAAAATTTGGTGATGGTTGGGGCTTAGTACGTTCATCGAATACGCAACCCGTAATTGTTTGCCGATTTGAAGCTAATACACAAAAACGCATGGAAGAAATCAAGGACTTAGTATTATCTAAATTGTTAACGATTGGAAAACTGGAGATCGAAGTTGGTCACTGATTCATTTTTAAATCACATCGAACAACTCCGTTTTGAAATCAATGAAAAACTTCAAAGTTTTCCATTAGATTCTGAACCAAAGTATATCTATGATCCAATAAAGTATATAATGGATGGTAAAGGAAAACGTCTTCGTCCAATTCTCGTTAATCTTGTTGGCACTGTTTACGGAGCGAGTAAAGAGGACCTATTAAATGCCGGATTAGCAGTTGAGTTGTTGCACAATTTCACTTTAGTACATGATGATATAATGGATCAAGATAATCTTCGGCACGGAAAGGCGACAGTACATAAAAAATGGGATGAATCAACGGCAATACTTGCCGGAGACGGGATTTATGCAATTGCACAAATATTGATTACGAAGGTTAAAACAAATCCTTTAAAAGCTGTTGAAGCTTTTAACAAAGCAACATTGTATGTCTGCGAAGGACAAGCATATGATAAAGAATTTGAACATAATCACGGAATAGTATTAGATCAATATTTGACTATGATAAAAAAGAAAACGGGTTGGATGATTGGATTTAGTGCTGAATTGGGAGGCATCCTAGGAGATCAACCGGCTTCAGTAATAAATGAATTACAATCATACGGATTAAATTTAGGAATAGCATTTCAAATCCAAGATGATATATTAGAAATATTTAGTGATGCTAAGTCGATGGGTAAAAGTTTAGGAAGTGACTTGATCGCCGGAAAACAAACTATTTTAACAGTATTGGCACGTCAAAATGATGAAATAGGGTGGAAGCAAATATGGGATGAAACAAAAAATAGGGATATTCAAGTAACAATAGAAAAATTGCGTGAGTACTTTGATGAGAACGGAATTTTGAAATCAGCAAAAAATATGGCAAAAAAATATACAGAGGCCGCTAAAAATAATTTACAAATAATACCAAAAGAAAAAAGAGCGCAATTAGAACAATTAACTGAATTTGTATGGAAAAGGAAAAAGTAATGTATAAATCACAAATTGATCCACAAGATATGTTCGGAGCTATTTATCGTTTTGCGGATCAAATTCAAAAAGCCATTGGAATTGGTGAACAAATTAATTTGAAAAATGATTATTCCGCATGTAAAAATATAATTGTAGCAGGAATGGGTGGTTCCGCTATCGGCGGCGATGTAGTTAAGACATTAGTTCATCATGAATTAAAGATACCTTTTTATGTAAATCGAAATTATACACTTCCAAAGTGGGCGGATGAAAAAACCCTAATAATTTGTTCTTCCTACTCTGGAAATACAGAAGAATCATTGAGCGCCTATGAAGATGCATTGAAAAAAGGAACAATGATTTGTGGTATTTCTACAGGTGGTCAATTATCAGAAAGAATTCAAGCTAAAGGATTTGATCTAATTACAATCCCGGGGGGACTTCAGCCGCGGGCAGCATTAGCTTACTCTTTTGTTCCTATGTTGTATTTACTTATAAATATTAAACTCATATCTAATTCGCTAATTGATAATCTTTCAAGATCAATAGCTTCTTTAGAAAAGAAACGAGATACTTATTCAATCGGAGATACAACAAATCCGATATTTAAAATGGCAAAAGAAATTTACGGAATGATACCTATTATTTATGGAATTACCGACACAACCGCTGTAGTCGCCTTGCGGTGGAAGGGGCAATTATGTGAGAATTCTAAAATGCTTGCTTATCATAATGAAATACCGGAATTAAATCATAATGAAATAGTTGGCTGGGGGAATAATCCCGATTTGTTGTCTGAGCTATCGGTGATTTGGCTAAGAGATAAAAATGACAATGAACGACTTCGAGCTAGGCAAGATATCACAAAAACATTATTAAATGATATTGATATTATGCAGCATGAAGTATCTGCCGAAGGTGCTAATAGTGTAGAAAGATTACTTGATTTAATAAATTATGGTGACTGGTTAAGCTATTGGTGTGCTATTCTGCATAATACAGACCCATCTCCGGTTGAAAAAATAAACAAATTGAAAAAAACCTTAGAAGAGTTGGAATAATTTCTTAACTGTCTATTCCATTGAGAATTGACAGAGCATTGGAAGCCGCAGTTTGCTCTGCGGCTTTTTTATTTGATTCGATTGCTGTTGGAAAAATCCGATTACCTATTTGAACATAAATCTCATATACTTTATCATGATCAGGACCGGATATATTTGTCGTATGAAACACAGGACTTTCAAGTGAAATTGAGTGGCAATATTCAATTAATTTACCCTTATAATTAGTTGCTTTCCATGCTTCATCGCGATGAGACCAAATTAATCTCCTGACTAAATTACTACATGGTTCCAAACCTCCGTCCAAATATACGGCACCAATAAGGGCTTCAACCAAATTTGCATTTTGTCTTGTAGCAACTTTATTTTGTTTAATATCAATTCCTTGATCAATACGGAGATAATTTAATAACCCGAGCAACTCACCTACTATAGCTAAAAAGCTTCTTTGTACAATTGCTGCTCTTTTCTTAGTTAATAACCCCTCATCTCCCGCAGGAAATTCAGCCATAAGAAGTTTGCTTATAATAATATCAAGTACTGCATCCCCAAGGAACTCTAAGCGTTCGTAATTCTTTTTTGGCTCAGAATTTAGCGATCTGTGCGTAAAAGCTTGATGAAAGATATTTATATCATTGAATCGATATTGAATTAATTTTTCAAGTATCGAAAAATCATTTTTGATACGAAAAAGCTTATGGAAAAACTTAAAGATAATATATCCTAATTATTATTAGTATATTTTTTAAATACCAAAACTCCGTTGTGACCGCCAAATCCAAAGGAATTAGACATAGCGGAGTTTATCTCAAATGATTGAGCTTTATTAGGAATGTAATCCAAATCGCACTCAGGGTCCGGGGTTTGATAATTTATTGTTGGCGGTGCAATTTGTTTCTGAATCGATTTAACAGATGCTATTGCTTCAACAGCACCGCTCGCACCAAGCAAATGACCGGTCATTGATTTCGTTGAACTAACTTTCAGTTTATCAGCATAGTCTCCAAATACGGACCTGATTGCTTTTGATTCGTTTTTATCATTGTGCGGTGTAGATGTACCATGAGCATTTACATAACTTATATCTTCCGGTTTTAGTCCGGCGTTTGCAATTGCCTTTTGCATTGCTTTGGCACCACCTGCGCCGCCTTCTGAAGGTTGAGTAACATGATAAGCATCATCAGTTGCACCATAACCTGCTAATTCAGCCAATATGGGTGCATTACGAGCTAATGCGTGTCTTTCTGTCTCAATAACTAAGATTCCGCTTCCCTCGCTTAAAATGAATCCATCGCGATCTAAATCAAATGGTCTGCTTGCAGCTTGAGGATCATCATTGCGAGTTGATAAAGCTCGCATATTTGCGAAACCCGCAATCGTTAATGGCAGCACACTTGCTTCTGAACCACCTGCTACTATTACATCGGCATCACCCGCTTGTATTAATCGCAAAGCGATACCGATAGCGTCAGTAGCAGAAGCACAAGCGGACACAATAGTTTGATTTGGTCCTTTAAAATTCCATCTAATTGCGATATGTCCGGCAGCAATATTGGCAATCATTTTTGGGACGAAGTGTGGGGACACGCGTTTTGGACCTCGGTCTTGTAATACATTTTGTTGCTCAACTAAAGTAGCAACTCCGCCAACTCCTGAACCAAGTATTACACCGATTTTATCTGGATCTAGCCAACTTGAATCTAATTTGGCATTTTTAACTGCTTCCTCAGCAGCAACTAGTGCAAAAATTGCAAAGCGATCAAGTTTTCTGACAGTTTTACGATCAATATGGTCTTCATAGTTGAAGTTTTTTACTTCACCAGCAATAGTAACTGAATGATCTGTGGTATCATAACTTTTAATATGATCAATGCCACTCTTACCTGCGAGTAACGCTAACCAAAAAGTATCTACATTATTACCGTTGGGGGCAATTGCCCCCAAGCCGGTTACTACAACTTTGGGTTTTGACATAAACCGCTAATGTTATTTTATTTTTTCTTCGATATAATCAATTACTGCTTTAACAGTTGTTAAAGTCTCGGCATCTTCGTCCGGAATTTCTAAATCAAATTCTTCTTCTAATGCCATTATTAACTCAACTGTATCAAGCGAGTCAGCGCCAAGATCATCAATGAATGATGCTTCAGGTGTTATCTGTGATTCTTCAACACCAAGTTTATCAATTATTGCTTGTTTAATTTTATCAGCTGTATTCATTTTTTCCTCATTATTTATGACATGACCATTCCACCATCCACGGTGAAAGTTTGTCCGGTTATGTACCCGGCTTCATCCGATGCTAAAAAACACACAGTTGCAGCAATATCTGTTGCTTTGCCAATACGACCCAACGGAATTTGCTCAACCAGAGTGTTCTTTATTTTTTCAGGCAACCGATTGGTCATGTCGGTTTCAATATATCCAGGAGCAATACAATTTGCTGTAATTCCCCTAGATGCTAATTCTTTGGCTGTTGCTTTTGTTAGACCGATCAAGCCGGCTTTGGAAGCAGCGTAATTTGCTTGTCCGGCATTTCCAATTAATCCAACCACTGATGAAATATTTATTATACGGCCACTACGTTGTTTCATCATTTGTCTGGTAACTGCTTTAGTTCCGTTAAATGCGCCCTTCAAATTTGTATCAATAACAACATCCCAATCATTTTCAGACATCCGCATTATTAAGTTGTCTTTTGTAACTCCTGCATTATTAATAAGTATATCAATTGAACCATATTTTTCAATAACAGATTTTACGATTTCTTGATATTGTTCTCCGTTAGTGATATCGCAAGCCATTGCGATAGCTGTAAAACCCTGCTCATTAATAGTATTTGCTATTTTTTCTACATCAGAAAGCGATCTGCTAACGCAGACAACTTTAGCACCTGCTTTTGCAGTTTCCTCGGCAATAACTTTTCCGATACCGCGTGATGCACCACTTACTATAGCTACTTTGTTTTCTAAATTAAACATCAGTGTAAGAATTTACATCAATATTTGTTTCGATGCCTGTTGAATTAACATTTCCATTAATTCGTTTGGTTAATCCTTGTAAAACTTTTCCCGGACCAATTTCAACAAAATTTGAAACACCGGCTTGAATCATATTTGATATAGTATCATGCCAGAGCACTGCATTATCTAATTGCTCGATTAATCTAAGTTTAATATCTTGTGATTTTGTCACCGGTTTTGCAGTTACATTTGAATAGATTGGAAAATTGGCATCAGATATTTCAATTGAGTTCAGTTTATCTGTTAATGTTTTTTTTGCCTTGGTCATTAAAGGTGAATGAAATGCACCGCTCACATTCAGCTTAATTACTTTTCTGGCTCCGGTTTCTTTTGCAAGATTCATTGCATATTTTATCGCTTCAACTTCACCTGAAATTACAATTTGTCCCGGTGCATTGAAATTTGCGGGAACAACAATTCCTTTTTCTTGGCATTGTCTGCAAATTTCTTCAATCATACTTTTGTCTAAACCAATGATGGCAGCCATAGTGCCATTCATAATTTCTCCGGCTTGCTGCATGCTTTCAGCACGTAACTTAACGAGCTTTAATCCGGTTTCAAAATTAAAAGCTCCGCTTATGACCAATGCTGAATACTCTCCTAAACTATGACCAGCCGCACAAAACGGTGTAATATTATTTTCTAGCAGTAATTCTCCTAATATTACACTTACTAAATATATGGCAGGTTGTGTGAATTGTGTCTGTTTTAAGATTTCATCCGGACCGTTAAATATGATATCTTTGAGGTCGACTTCCATTATTTCATTTGCTAAATCAAAATACTTTTTACCTAATTCTGTATTTTGATATAAATCTAATCCCATGCCAACTTTTTGGGAAGCTTGTCCGGGAAATAAGAAGGCAGTTTTCAAATTATTTGCCCCATCTTATTAACATAGAACCCCATGTGAATCCCGCCCCAAAGGATGCTGTTAACACTAAATCGCCATCTTTTATAGTACCATCTGATACTGCTTCGTCCATTCCAATAGGAATTGTGGCAGCTGTTGTATTCCCATATTTATCAATATTAATTAAAACATGTTCATCAGGAATATTGCATCGTTTAGCGGTAGCATCAATAATTCGTTTATTAGCTTGATGCGGAATAAATAGTTTTACATCATCACCTGTAAAATTATTCCTTTTCAGAATATCAGAACTAATGTCTGCCATTCCTTTAACGGCAAATTTGAAAACAGTTTTACCATCTTGATATACATAATGCATTTTTTTCTTAATAGTATCGGCTGAAGCCGGATGTAAACTGCCACCTCCCGGTAGTATAAGTGAGTCACCGCCTGCGCCATCAATTCCTAATATAGAATCAATGATACCGTTATTATTTTTTGATGGCTCAAGTAAAACGCCGCCCGCGCCATCACCAAATAAAACGCAGGTATTTCTATCAGTATAATCAATGATCGAACTCATTGTGTCCACACCAATTATCATAACCTTTTTATATTTACCTGATTCAATAAATTTTGCCCCTGTTTCTAAAGCATATAAAAATCCAGTACATGCGCCGGAAAGATCAAATCCCCAACAATTTTGAGCATCTAATTTATGTTGTACTCTGGCAGCAGTCGACGGAAACATAGTGTCAGGCGTCACAGTAGCAATAATAATTAGATCTATTTCATTTTTATCAGTATTAGAGCGTTCTAATAGTATTTTAGCAACTTCCGTTGCCATATCTGCTGAAGCCTGACCTTCTGATACTAAGCGACGCGTTTTAATTCCAGTTCGTGTTCTAATCCATTCGTCGGAAGTATCGACCATTTTTTCTAAATCAAAATTAGATAAAACTCGTTTCGGCAGATATTTAGCAGTTGCGGTTATCGTTGCTTTCATTTATATGCTTTTAAGTGAGCGGCCAATTCGGTTTTTGTATATTCGATTAATTTATTATCGATACTCTTTTTTGCTAATAATACAGAGTTTAAAAAGGATTTTGGACCGGAACTTCCATGGCATACAATCGCAATTCCGTTTACACCCAAAAGAGGAGTACCGCCATGTTCTTCATAATCGTATTTTTTCTTTATATGATTAAATATAGGTTTAATAAGTAGTCCGCCAAGTTTATACCTAAAACTACTTCCTATACCTGATTTGATGGAATTATAAAATACATTCATCCAACCCTCACCAAACTTGAGAATTATATTTCCGACAAATCCATCGCAGATCAATACATTTGCTTCGCTATCAAGAATATGCCTTCCTTCTACATTGCCGTAAAAGTTTGGGAGTTCTTTTTTTAATAATTGATTTGCTTTTTTATAAAGCTCACTTCCTTTACTAGATTCTTCACCGATATTGATTAATCCAATTTTTGGATTCTTTTGTTTCTCAACAAATTCTAAATAATGCGAAGCCATAATTGCAAATTGCAGTAAATGTTCCGGCTTAGCATCCGGATTAGCCCCGACGTCACAGATTACCTTTCCGCCGGTTTCCGATGGTATATAAGCAGCAAGAGCCGGTCTTTTTACATTGGGTATACGACCAAGTAATAGAGTAGCTGCTGTCATTACTGCACCGGTATGTCCGGCACTGATAAATCCATCGGCCATGCCGTCTTTAACTAATCGAATGGCTTTAACAATTGGGGAATCAGGTTTATTCTTTATCACCTTTGACCCGGAGTCGTGCATTTCGACCATTTGAGTAGTATGGTGGATTGAAATTCGATCGGGGATACTACCGCTAAATTCATTTGTGATAGCATCTTTATCACCAATGAGTATCAGTTGCACGTTATTTGGTGTAACAGTTAATGCGCTTAAAGCACCTTGCACAGCAGCTTTTGGTGCATTATCGCCACCCATGGCGTCTAAAACAAATTTCATAAAATAGAGTTATTCAGCAGCAGAAATAACCGGTCTTCCTCTATAGTAACCGCAATTAGGACATGCGTGATGTGGCATCTTTGTGTCGCCACATTGTGGACATGCCATATACGAAACATTTTGTGATTTGTAATGTGTGCGCCGCTTGCGACCGCGTGCTTTTGAGTGTCTAGTTTTTGGTAATGCCATATTTTCTCCAAATATTTTTGGCTATTTATCTATTAAATTTTTTAATGGTTCCCAGGAGTCATCTTTTGATTCTTCTATGGAACACCTGCAGTTTTCGTAATTTAAATTTGTACCGCAACTGGAGCAAAGACCTTTACAAGACTCGTTACAAATACTTTTCATTTGTTTCTCTAATAAGATTATTTCCTGAAATAATGTTTTTAAATCAATTTCATTATCATCTCGAGAGAAGTATAATATGTCATCAGAGTCACCTTGTAACAGCTCGTTTTTATCAGTGAGCCAAAAATTAAATTCGGTAGATCTTAAATTATGAAATTTAGTCAAACAACGGTCACAAGTTTGCTCAAATGGAATATTTAAGATACCGCTGATATGGTAACCATTTGAACTTCGTTCAGCAGATAATTCTCCGTTTATCGTGTTCTCATAAAAATCTAATTCATCTAACTGAAATTGGTTTGTATCAATATCAAATAACTTTTTGCTTATTCCTTTATCTAATTCGGTACGATAAAGCTTCATATTTTGGCTGCAAAGGTAATAATTTAATAATGTTTAAACAAGTTTAAACAAGAGAAAATTAAGTAGTAGAATCGTCTTTTTCTTTTTCCTTATCATCATCAATATTTTCGTCAGATTCCTCCTCAGTAATATCATCTTCATCACTACGATCTAATAAATTCTCGTCATTAGATTTTTTCTTGAATATTGTAAACATGATTGTTTCACCAACAGATAGTATTGATAATCCATAGGAAACTATTGACATTAAAAGAACAAAAAGGGCAATTGCAACAATAGTACCTGCAATATATTCTGTACTTGATAGTAATGCTCCATCTTGTAAAGATAGTAACAGTTGTTGATTCGTGACTGAGACAGAACACTTCATAAAATTGCAAAAACCGAATTGAGGATTTACCAAGTCAGACGCCAATCCAACTATGTTATGAAGTTTTGCACCCATTAACCAGTCTACCCCGAATATTATATTTATTAATTTGTATCCAGCAAACCAGAACCATTTGAAAATTGCAACTCCAATTACTAAAATAGGTAGCAGTATTAGATGATAGAGTACTAATCGCCAAGGTTGTGACCAAGTAATAGAATAGCTCTGGAAAACGGTTCCCATTGTATCCTCTTCTAATGTTGCAACAATTGCCGGACTGTATATAAACGATGTTATAAACACAATTAGGGTATATACAGTAAATACCGACCCAAAGAAATATATGATGTAGAGTATAGCGAATAAAAATTCACCTATATATGGAATTTTTCCAATCAGCGCAAAGATTATTGCTCCGATGCTAAAAAATGCCGCAATTAGTAGAATTGAAACCCAACTTAAAATGATAGGATAACGATGATTCTTAACAAAATTTCTTGCATCTGCGACGGAGTAAAAATCATCTCCCTTTAGCTGTTTGTATGTAATTCTTGATACTGCTGTGCAGGCAAAAAATATTGATATAACCCAGATCGCTATACCAATCCAATATATTATGTGGGCTAATAATGATGCATTTTCTGTACAGTAAATACAAGGATATAATCCAAAATTATTTACTGCTTCAGAGAAATTGGTTCCACTCAATATGATAGCGAAATATGAGATAATCCAATATATTGCAAAACCAAAAAGATTAGCTTTTAAAAATATCCAAATCTTTTTACCACTAAGCGCTAACCTTGGGGAACGGAAAATATCTCTAACGTCAAAATATAATTTTATTGGTTCCATTAATTACCTCAAAATTTATTTTTGATATTGTGTAACCCAGGTCGATAAACCCTGGTCATTTGTAATTTTATCAGCTGCTTGCAATGCCTCATCGCGGGTTGCGTATTTGCCGATTCTAATACGGTAAAGAGTTTTATTATCTGCGGTTGTGTGTTTGAGTGAATAAGCATCGTATCCTGCGTTAACTAGACGATTAACATGTTTTGCCGCTGCGTCTGCATTTGATTCGGCAGCCACTTGTATAGTGAAATTCGCTTCAGTAACGACAATCGGTTGTGCTAAAGTAGCTACGGGTTTTTCTTTGATTACATTTGTTTTTATTGGGGGTACTAAACTAGTCTCTTTTGTCGCAACTTCATCAATAATCTCTTTATCATTTTCTTCCACTGTGTTTTCAACATCTTCTACAGTAGATGCTTCATCAACGGTTTCGTTTAACCAATCGTCTCTAGATTGTTGCTGTGCAGTAACTTCTAACGGAGTATCGGTTATATCATAATTATAGACGAAAGCTCCCAATTTATCATTGTATTTCCAAACAGTTACTTGGACAGTAAAATGTCCTGCAACATCCGGTACAAAAATTGCTTGTGACTCATCTTCGGAAAATTGAATATCAGATAACATCAGTTCACTGTTTTCAGGCAAATCTGTAATTTTCCAAATATAGTCGAATGCACCAACTTCATTAGGTACCTCTGCCTTTAATACGAATTGTTGTCCAATAACTCCAGTTTTGGATTCTTGTTGACAGCCCAATAGCATTAAAACAATAATTCCTAAACCTAATAATTTATTCATAGCACTATCCTATTAATTATTTTTTGTGGCTTACACTCCAAATTTGACGCTCAATTTTGTAAAAAACAATATCTATTGACATGCAATAAGTTCAGCATCCGAAAAGAAAAATCCTATCTCTATTGCAGCATTTTTATCACTATCGGAGCCATGCACAGCATTTTCACTAAGACTTGTTGCATATAATTTACGAATTGTTCCTTCATCAGCATCAACAGGATTTGTTGCACCGATAGTTTTACGCCATTCTTCGACTGCATTATCTTTTCCCAAAACTAAAACCCAACAAGAGCCGGAGGACATAAATCGTGTTAATTCTTCGAAAAATGGTCTTCCTACATGCACTGCGTAGAACCCTTCAGCTTGAGCAAGGGTCATTCTAGTTAATCGTGCAGATAATATTTCATATCCGGAATTCAATATATGGTCAATAATTTTTCCTGAATTATTATTTTTTACAGCATCAGGTTTGATTATTGCAAATGTTCTGTTTGTCATTTTTCCTCTATTTGATTAAATTTTTCATACTGATACCAATTTCAGCAGGGTTTTCTACAACTGTAATATTCGCAGTTTGAAGGGCTTCCATTTTGTCTTGAGCAGTTCCTTTTCCGCCGGCAATTATCGCACCGGCGTGTCCCATACGTCTGCCAGGTGGTGCTGTTCTACCAGCGATGAAAGCAACAATTGGTTTTGTAAAGTTATTATCGATCACCCATTGAGCTGCGTCTTCTTCTGCTGTACCGCCGATTTCGCCGATTAAAACAACGCCATTAGTTTCATCGTCTTTAGCGAAGAGAGATAAAGCATCAATGAAATTGGTACCGTTTACCGGATCACCACCAATACCGATAGACGTTGATTGCCCCATTTCATTACTACTGATTTGATGTACCGCTTCATAAGTCAATGTTCCGGATCGCGATATAATTCCAATATTTCCCGGTTTGTGGATGAAACCGGGCATAATTCCAACTTTTGCTTTCCCCGGTGAAATGACGCCCGGGCAATTTGGGCCGATTAATCGTGTCTTTTTGTTTTTTAAAAATTGATTGACGGTAACCATATCTTTTGTTGGAATCCCCTCGGTGATACAAATTACTAAATCAAGTTCCGCCGCAACTGCTTCCATTATTGCGTCAGCTGCAAATGTCGGAGGTACAAATATTACAGATGTATTTGCGTCGGTAGCCATTTTGGCTTCTGAGACCGTGTTAAAAACAGGAATATTAAGGTGCGTTTGCCCACCCTTCCCCGGTGTAACTCCGCTAACCACTTTGGTTCCATATTTAATCATTTTGTTACTGTGGGATAGTCCTTCCTGACCAGTAAATCCTTGCACCATTAGTCTTGTATCGTTACCTACTAAAATACTCATTATTTTGCCTCCCGGGCAGCTTTTACAGATTTCATGGCGGCCTCTTCAAAACTATGCGCAACGAGGAATTCCAAGGCTGAATTATTTAACAGGTCAGCGGCTTCTTTGGCATTGGTTCCTTCCAACCGAACAATAACAGGTATTTTAACAGCAACAGTCTCCATTGCATCAATAACACCTTGCGCTACGCGATCACAACGCACAATTCCGCCGAATATATTTATTAATATTGATTTAACATTCGGGTCAGACAAAATTATTTTAAATCCATTAGCGACTGCTTTAGCATTTGCAACACCACCAACATCAAGGAAATTAGCAGGTTCCCCGCCATATAGTTTTATAATATCCATCGTTGCCATCGCCAAACCGGCACCGTTCACCATACAGCCGACATTACCATCTAATTTAATATAATTTAAATTATATTTTCCCGCTTCAACTTCGGCGGGATCCTCTTCTGCGATGTCGCGTAATTCCACTAATTCCTTATGTCGGAATAATCCATTGTCGTCAAAATTAATTTTAGCGTCCAAGGCGATTACATTATCATCCTTAGTTACAACTAATGGATTGATCTCAATTAGTGAACAATCTTTCTCAACGAATACTTTCCAAAGCGCATTTAAAATTTTTATACCATTTTTTACCTGAGCGTCTTTTAACCCTAATCCAAAAACTAAATTCCTTAATTGGTAACTCTGTAAACCAACGCTTGGGTCAATCCATTCCTTAATAATTTTTTCAGGTGATTTCGCCGCCACTTTTTCAATTTCCATTCCTCCTTCAGTGGAAACCATAAAAGCGTATTTTCGGCTTTCTCGGTCAAGTACAATCCCGGTATAAAGTTCTCGATCGATATCAACGCCTTGTTCAATTAATAATCGCTGAACTTCCTTGCCTTCCGGTCCGGTTTGGTGGGTGACTAAAATCATGCCTAATATTTCACCCGCTAATCGCTCAACTTCATCACGGCTGTTAGCAAGTTTTACTCCACCACCTTTTCCGCGACCGCCAGCGTGAATTTGTGCTTTTACGACTGCAACCTTAGAATCTAATTTATCATAAACTTTAACTGCTTCATCAACAGTAAAAGCTGGAAATCCATCAGGAACTGCTACACCGTATTCCCGTAATATTGCTTTTCCTTGGTATTCATGAATTTTCATTATTATTTCCTGATTATTGTTTCAGCTTTACAACGGGGGGAAGGTGCATCCCCCCGAAGACGATCATCGCAGTTTTCATTTATTTTAGAAATGGTTTTAAAACGTCAACTAAAGTCGGTCTCCCGATTTCTTGTAAATCATAGGTTACGCGAACCGATGGTTGTTTAATTTTAATAACACGTCGCAAATCAATCGGTGTACCGATAATTACAACTTCACATTTAGTTTTTGCGATTGTTTTTTCCAAGTCTTTCATCTGTTGTTTACCATATCCCATTGCAGGTAAAAGTTCACCGATGTCAGGATATTTCTCGAATGTTTCGGTAATCGTTCCAACAGTATATGGACGTGGGTCAACAACATCGGCAGCACCGAATTTTTCAGCGGCAACCATGCCGGCGCCGTAGGTCATTTCACCATGCGTTAAGGTTGGACCGTCTTCAACGACTAAAGCTATTTTTCCGAGAATAAGTTCGGCATTTTCTACTGAAATTGGTGAAGCTGCATCAATTATAACAGCGTTTGGATTTGCATCCCGTACGCTCCAGCGGACTTCATCGATATCTTCGGTATCAGCTGTATCAATTTTATTGATTACCACGACATCTGCCATTAATAAATTGGTTTCACCCGGGTAATAAAGACGTTCATGACCTGCCCGATGTGGATCAACTACAACGATATTCAAATCAGGTTTGTAAAATGGCATATCATTATTACCACCATCCCAAAGAATAACATCGACTTCTTTTTCAGCTTCGCGCATAATTGCTTCATAATCGACTCCGGCGTACACAATTGTACCGGTCATTATATGCGGTTCGTATTCTTCCATTTCTTCGATGGTACATTTGTGCTTTGCAAGATCTTCGATAGTAGCAAATCGTTGCACTTTTTGTTTAACCAAATCACCATACGGCATTGGATGACGAATGGCAGCGACTTTAAGTCCGGCATCTTTCAATATTTGTGCAACACGACGTGTAGTTTGACTTTTTCCACATCCGGTGCGAACTGCGCCAATAGCAATAACCGGTTTGGTGGATTTTATCATAGTTGGTTCACCGCCAAGCATTTTGAAGTGTGCTCCCCAAGCAATTACCTTAGATGCTTTATGCATAACATCTTCATGCATAATATCGGAGTAGGAGAAGACAACTTCTTCAATATTATTATCTTCAATTAATCGTTGCAAATCAGATTCATCATGAATTGGAATTCCGTTCGGGTAAAGTTTGCCTGCCAATTCGGTCGGATATTTACGGCCGTCTATATCCGGAATTTGTGTAGCAGTAAATGCTACTACATCATATTTATCATTA
>JAHJCW010000298.1 GCA_018812885.1 bacterium
TATTATTTTCTTTTGCTTATTCACTGCTTTTCCAATTATTTTTTCTTTCACTTTAATGTTTCATCGCTGGAATATTGTAGGCCCAATGCATTTTATCGGCTTGGCGAATTTCCAACTTTTATTAAATGATCCTCTCTTCTGGAAATCTATCCTTAATACCCTCTGGTTTCTTTCTATTCATATTCCTCTTCAAGTAGGGATTGCTCTGCTTTTGGCAGCCATACTAAATGAAAAGATCAAAGGATTAATGTTTTTTCGTGCCTCCTTTTTTCTGCCGGTAGTTATTTCCGGAGTAGTGATCACCATCTTATGGAGGGAATTGTATTCAACGGAGACTGGTTATATTAATTTATTATTATCTACTTTTGGTATAACCAAAATTCCGTGGCTTACCAATACTACATTTGCAATGCCTTCGATTGCAATTATTGCAACTTGGAAAAATGTTGGTTTATATACTATACTTCTATTAGCTGCCCTTCAAAGTGTGCCACGACAGTTGTATGAGGCAGCAACCTTGGACGGTGCGAATAAAGTACAACAATTCTTACATATTACTGTTCCGGTCATTAATCCGGTGGTAGTAATGGTTGTTATTCTATCGACTATTAATGGGTTTAATCTCTTTATTGAACCGTATATTATGACCGGTGGCAGTCCGCTTAATAGCACATTATCAGTTGTTCTATATATTTATAAACAGGCATTTAGTTTTTATAAAATGGGTTATGCTGCCACAATGGGTTTTGCTTTGGCATTGATTATTTTTTCTGTTGCATTAATACAAAGAAGGTTTCTGGAAAAGGATCCAACATAATGAGTAAGATCAATAAAATAATTGGATACCTTATTCTATTATTAGGAGCTTTAACTTTCCTGTTTCCCTTTATCTGGATGGCATCGGCTACTTTAAAACCGGAAATTGAGATCACTCAGTTGAACCTAATTCCTTCGAAAATAACTTTTGAGAGTTATAAATCTGTCTTTCAAAAAATTCCTATAATACGCGCCTTTATTAATAGTCTTTTTGTTACATCAGCTATTACCTCCAGTGTGTTGATATTTAGTTCAATGGTCGGTTATGCGCTTGCACGATTACGTTTCAAAGGACAGAAAGTCATATTTAATCTTATCCTTTTCACAATGATGATACCATTTCAGATCACCCTTATCCCTACCTATATCTTAATCGTCAAATTTGGATGGGTGAATACTTATCAAGGTTTAATTGTCCCCGGTATGATAAGTGCCTTTGCAATTGTACTTTTTCGTCAATACTTTAAATCCATTCCTGAAGATCTGTTAGATGCTGCTCGTATTGATGGTTGCCACGAAATATCGATATTATTCAGAGTTATTTGGCCTAATTCTTTACCAGCCCTCGCTACGGTTGGAATCATTACTTTTCTAACAACCTGGAATGAAGTATTATGGCCATTAATTATTATTCGCGATCAGCAATTGATGACTATGCCTCAAATGGTAACATTATTTTCAATCGGCGGTTCAGCCGAAGCACAACAGGGCGTTATACTGGCTTCAGCAATGCTTTTAGCAATTCCGATTGTGACATTGTATTTATTTTTTCAAAGATATATTATTGAATCTATGGTTTCTTCAGGAATAAAAGGATAAAAATGAAATTAATAAGAATGTCAGAAAAACCTGTTTTGGAACCGGTTAAAAATCATCCTTGGGAAAAATCAGCAGTATTTAATGCAGCAATGGTTCATGAAAATGGATTGTTCCATATGATATATCGGGCAACTGATATTGGTGGGCACGACAAATACGGCCGATATATTAACACACTCGGATATGCAGTTAGTAAGGATCTTTTAACTTGGCATAGGCATAATAAACCGATTTTATCAAATGATGTTCCGCAAGAATTGAGAGGACCCGAAGATCCTCGAATAGTAAAAATAGAGAATACTTTTTATATGACATATACCGGTTTTGGTGGTAGGGCATTAGGTGATTTCAGAATATGTATGGCAACGTCAACCGATCTTGTAAATTGGAAACGGCATGGAGTAATGCTTGATGAACCTAATAAGAATTCATCGTTATTTCCTGAAAAAATTAATGGCAGATATTGTATGCTTCACCGTCGTTATACCGATATTTGGATTTGTTTTTCAGATGATCTGAAACATTGGGAAGATCACAAAAAGGTAATGTCGTCAATACCTGATTCATGGAACAAAGTCCGAATTGGAATCGCCGGACCTCCGGTTAAAATTAAAGATGGATGGTTTCTGATATTTCATGGTGTTGATGAAAATAATCATTATCGGTTAGGTGCGGCTTTATTGGATTATGAGAATCCTGAAATTGTATTGGCGAGACAAAATACTCCAATCATCGAACCGGAATTAAGTTGGGAAATTAATGGTTTTATTCCCAATGTTATATTTTCATGTGCAACGGTTTTACACGAGGATAGAGTATATTGTTGTTATGGTGGTGCTGATACGGTTATTGGGATTGCATATATAGATCTTAAGGATATTAGATTTGATTATTCAAAATGGTAAAATGAAAAAAATATTTATTATAATCTGTACATTTATTTTACTTGGCTGCTCGAATACTCCGGGAGCAAAAAATGAATTAATCAAATCTCCTATCAATCTTTCTCATGCCTTATCATTAATTGACAGCATGGTTGTTGAAGATGAGATGATTGCATATATTTGGATCTATAGTGATGCTCCCGATTATGTACCGATAGCAGCTTCGCAAGAGGGTATTACTTGTGTTGACGATGTTGGGCGGTTTTTAGAAATTATTGAGCATGAGATCCTTGTTTATCAAAAAAGTGATTTAATACCTTTAGCAAGAAAACTTACCAAGTTTTTATTGTACATGAGCATGGATGACGGTTCTTGGAACAACTTTATGTACGCTGATGGAACTCGTAATATAAACCATCAAAATAGCGAAGCGGAATTTGGATGGTGGGCTATTCGAGGTTTAAGAGGTCTTGTAGCTGCTTATAAAATATTTGAAAATTCCGAAATTGATAGTCAACTTGTGCAGAGAATAACTAAGCAAATTGAAGCTGCTAATGTTTATATTCAAAATGCACTATCTAATTATCCATCAAAAAATTTAACCTATTTAGGAATGAGACCAGCATGGTTAATTAAAAATGCTCCCGACCTGAATAGTGAATTATTAATTAGTCTAACAAAGTTACATAATACCGAAAAATTTGATTATTATAATGAAATCGAAAAAATCGCAAAAGGAATAATTGGTTACCAGTATCGGAATACGGGTCATGATTTGGATGGTATGTTCCTTTGTTGGAATAATACGTGGCATAACTGGGGCAATAACCAAGCCTATGCTTTACTTGAAGCATATAAGGTTACCGGTGATACTACTTTGCTTACAGGCGTTAAAGTATGGGCAGATTCATTTATCCCATTTTTAGAGAAAGTCGGTTTTCCGAATGAGATCACCGTAGATCATAATGGAAATTATACAACTGAAACATACCCTCAGATTGCATATGGTTTTAATTCTCTATACCATGGAATGAAAACTCTAGCGGATATTACAAATGAACAAAAGTATGCGTTGGCAGCGGAGAATATTTTTGCGTGGTTTATTGGTCAGAATAAAGCAGGTATTTCTATATATGATATTAAGAGTGGACGATGTTGTGATGGGATTGACAGAGAAAATAGTATAAATATGAATTCAGGGGCTGAATCTACCATAGAGTGTCTATCTGCAATCCAAATGCGAGGGAAAATATAAATAAGGGATATTATGGCTTCAATTAAATTTGAAAATATTAAAAAGATATATGAACCTGATAATGTTGTTGTAAAAGATTTTTCCCTCAATATCGAAGACGGAGAATTTGTTGTTTTAGTTGGACCATCAGGTTGTGGTAAATCAACATTACTTAGAATGATTGCCGGGTTAGAGACACCAACTGAGGGAAATATATTGATAGATGATCAAATAGTGAACACTATTGCTCCAAAAGATCGCAACGTTGCGATGGTATTCCAAAATTATGCACTTTATCCACATATGAGTGTATTTGACAATTTAGCATTTGGATTACGTTTAAGAAAATTTAATAAAGTAGAAATTAGAGAGCGAGTACATAAAGCAGCAGAGATCCTAAAGATCACTTCATTATTAGGGCGTAAACCAAAACAGTTATCCGGTGGAGAACGTCAGCGTATTGCTTTGGGTCGTGCTATAGTTCGTGATCCGAGTGTGTTTTTATTTGATGAACCACTTTCTAATCTTGATGCAAAATTACGTGTTCATATGCGTGCAGAGATTAAAAAGTTGCATCAGCAATTAAAAACAACAATGGTTTATGTTACCCATGATCAAGTAGAGGCTATGACGATTGGAGACCGAATAATTATTTTAAATGATGGTATTATTCAGCAAATCGGAACACCGTTAAATGTATATAAAAATCCTGCGAATATTTTTGTAGCCGGATTTATCGGTTCCCCGCCGATGAACTTTATTACAGGTGAAATAAGTAATAATGTATTTTCATTTGATAATTTGAATATGAAACTCACTAAAGCAATGGTTCATGAAAGTGATAAGGGAACAAAAAAAATGGTTGTCGGTATTCGACCGGAAGATATTAGTTTTTCAAAAAAGGGACTTGATTATAAGCTGATTTTTGAAGAACAATTGGGCAATGAATCGCTTATTTATATTAAAGTTGGTGATCAAAACTTAGTAGTAAGAGTTGCACAAGATAATCCCGGACCACATAATGAGAATAATAAGATATCATTAAATATGCTGAAAGCATGCTTCTTTGATCCTAAAATAGGAAACCGGATAAATATTATTAATACTGATTAGCATAAGGGTTAGTTTTAGCATATATTGACCTGTAAGTGCTGATATTATTGATACTTTGTTAGGCTCATAGCCGGACTTACTTCAATCAAGTGAGTATTTGGAGTTATAGTAAACAATTTAGTTGATAATCAGACCATATTATCGTATAATATATTACTAAAAAATATTGATTATTGTATTTTGGACTTTATTGAGATTCAGTTAACGGTCACTTTTTAAAAATAAACGGTGAGGTGTATAATGAAGGATGTGATTTATAACGGGACATTCTATTCAGTCAAATTTCTGCATCTTCTAAGCAACCATTTACTATTATTTATTTCACGTCTAACTGGGAAAAGTGATAAAAATAAAAACATGGATGGCTATTAACTTTGTTTTAATCGTTGTATTTGGTCTTGCATTAGTTGTTATACCAAAACGATTTCTTTTATCGTATAGTAATCTCTTAGATACACCAATGGAATACATCGGACAACTATTTGGAGCTGCTTTTATTAGACTTGCCGTTTTGACGTGGCTATCTTGCATTTTTATATAATTTATTGACTTATGGAGCAATAAAAAATAACTTAATTAATAGTATCCCCGAATTAACCATGGAGGAATAGCATGTCAAAACACCAAATAAAACAAGCTTTCGCAGATAATCTCGCGATAAATCTTGACGCTTACGGATTTTCCCGCCGCGATTTTCTGAAATTCTGCACAGCAATTACTGCTACGATGGGATTGCCTTTCAGTATGTCTAAATTGATAGCAAAGACTATTGAAGATCCAACCCGTCCACCGGTCATTTGGCTACATTTTCAAGAATGTACCGGTTGTACGGAATCTTTGTTAAGGGCAACCCATCCAAAAGTAGAGAGTTTAGTTTTAGATCTAATTTCATTAGATTATTCTGAAACACTTTGTGCAGCCGCTGGCCATCAAGCAGAAGAAGTACTACATCAATCAATGAAAAAAAATAAAGGTAAATATATTTTAGTGGTCGAAGGCTCTATACCAACTAAAGATGATGGCATATATTGTAAGATAGCAGGGGAAACGGCGTTGCAATCAGTTAAAGAAGTTGGAGAACATTGTGCAGTAGCTATTGCGATTGGATCATGTGCGTCGTGGGGTGGAGTACAATCAACTTTCTCCAATCCAACCGGAGCTACTCCTTTATATAAAATATTAACTGATAAGCCTGTTGTTAATATACCCGGTTGTCCACCTAACCCGTATAACTTCCTTTCAACAGTTCTGTATTATTTAACTTTAAGAAAACTCCCTGAGTTAGATTCAAAGAATAGACCAAAATTTGGGTATGGAAGATTAATTCACGAAAATTGTGAACGTCGTCCGCATTTCGAAGCAGGGCGATTGGTTTTACAATTTGGTGATGAAGGACACCGTCAAGGATACTGTTTATATGAGATGGGTTGTAAAGGACAGGAAACTTATGCGAATTGTCCATCAATTCTATTTGGTGATGTTGGCTCCGGATCGTGGCCTGTAGGTACCGGACATCCCTGTTTTGGATGTACAGAAGAAGGAGTCGGATTTACAAAGCATGTATATGAAACAAGCTAGCTTAATTTCGGTAACGCCACCGGCATTTTATCCGGACGTTGTAGGCAAAAAGAATGTCAGGATTTCCCCAGGCGCAGCAGCAATACTTGGCGTTTGTAAAATGGCTGCCTGTTTTTACAAAATATTAAACATACAACATCTTAACAGGGAGTTATACTCATGTCAAAAAGAATTACAGTAGATCCTATCACTAGAATAGAAGGCCATTTACGCATCGATTGCGATATAGATAATGGCAAAGTTTCCAACGCCTGGTCATCAGGAAAAATGTTCCGCGGTATTGAAGAAATACTTATTGGACGTGATCCGCGTGATGCCTGGATATTCACTCAAAGATTCTGTGGAGTTTGTACGACTGTGCATGCAATTGCTTCAGTCCGTACAGTTGAAAATGCACTTAATCTTGAGATACCTGTTAATGCACAGTTTATAAGAAATATGATTATAGCCGCGCATGGTATTCACGATCACATAGTGCATTTTTATCATCTATCAGCTCTCGATTGGGTAGATGTCGTATCTGCATTATCAGCTGATCCCGTGGCTGCTTCCAAATTAGCCCAAAGTTTATCACCTTGGCCTAATAACGGAGTGCAAGAATTTAAAGCCGTGCAAGACAAATTATCAAAATTCGTCTCATCCGGACAGCTGGGAATTTTTGCAAATGGCTATTGGGGTCATCCGGCAATGAAATTACCACCGGAGGTAAATTTAATTGCCGCGGCACACTATTTGGAGGCATTTGAATATCAACGCAAAGCTAATCAAATTGTAACAATACTTGGTAGCAAGACACCTCATATTCAAAATCTTGCAGTAGGCGGTGTATCGAACCCAATTAATCCTGATAATCAGGCTGCTTTAAATATTGAAAGATTATTCTTTGTAAAAACATTATTGGATGAGTTGCAAGATTTTATCCGAAATGTTTACTTAGTTGATCTAGCAGCAGTAGGCGCTTTATATGCTCATTGGTTACCGTATGGAAAAGGAGTAACAAACTACCTTAGTGTACCGGAATTTCCAACGGACCCCAAAGGCACACAATTCGGCACACCCGGTGGATATATCAAAAATGGTGATATTGGCACATTTAAGGCCATTACTTCTTTCCAAGATAAATTCTTTATGAATGGCGTAAAAGAGAGCGTTAAACATGCCTGGTATGAAGGAGATAAAACACTCCATCCATATAAAGGAGAGACAAAGCCATTCTATACGGATTTCAAAGAAAATGAAAAATATTCTTGGGTCAAAGCACCAAGCTTCAATGATGAACCGGCTCAGGTTGGACCACTGGCTAATGTTCTTGCAATGTTTGCCGCCGGGCATAAACCGACCCAGACATACGCGACACTTGCATTAGAAAAGATAAGCGCAATTGCCGGAACCAAGGTGGGAGTTGATGCACTTCATTCTACACTTGGACGTCACGCTGCTCGCTGTGTAAGAACCAATGTATTATTTGATGAACTTAAGAAAAACTACAACCTTTTAATTGAAAATATTGCAAAAGGGGACATTGAAACATTCAATCCACCGACATTCCCGAAAGGAACTCAAACCGGATTTGGTTTCCATGAAGCACCGCGTGGAGTACTATCACATTGGATTGTAATTAAAGATGGTAAAATTAAAAATTATCAGGCCGTAGTACCTTCCACTTGGAATGCCGGTCCGCGTAACCAAAATGATAAATTAGGGCCATACGAAGCTTCGTTAGTTGGTAATCCCATAGCTGATTCGGAAAGGCCATTAGAAGTTCTGCGGACTATACACTCATTTGATCCGTGCTTAGCCTGTGCTATTCACGTTCACGATAATAAAAGAAGAGATATAGTCCGTGTTAAAACATTATCTAGATTCCCTCAATAGCGACTCAGATGTAACTATTCTCGGAATCGGTAATTTACTGATGGGGGATGAAGGTGTCGGAATTCATGTAATTCAAACCTTACAAAATTCTTACACCTTCTTCCCTAGTGTTAATTTAATCGATGGTGGTACAACCGGTCTTGATCTTATTCCCTATTTTGAGGAATGTAATAAAATGATAATAATCGATGCGGTTGATTCACAAGAAAAGCCGGGATACATTGCTATTCTCAGAAATGAGGAAATCCATTATCGTTTTAATACAAAATTATCATTGCATCATGCCGGCTTATCTGATGTATTAAGTATAATAAAACTTCAAGATATTGCTGCGCCCGATATGACCTTAATCGGAGTTCAACCGGAAGTTGTTGAGATGGGTCTTGACCTGAGCACAACCGTTGAAAATAAAATGCAAGATATCCTTAAAATTATTGTTGATAAATTGGAAGAATGGGGAATTGAATGTAAACTAAATTCTAACTAATATCTAATTACCAATATAAAGGCAAACTATGTCCAATATAAAATTATTGGTAATTACACTTTGGTTAGTTACCGCACATTCTTTGTTGGCTGGATTGGGAATGATATTACTACCAATTGATTGGATTGCCTATTTTAATATCACCCCGTCTGAACATCGTTTTTTTATTACACAAGGTGGCGTTTTCCATATTGTAATGGCGCTTGCTTATGGAATGGCTGCACTTAATGGGAAAGAAAATTGAGCACTCATTAAATTCGCAGTAATCGTAAAATTTTTTAAATGAGAAAAGTTCTAATAAAACAATATAAGAATACAAGACAAATTTATCTTTTATTATCTATATTAAACACTTTAAATTTACACTTGTGGATGTATTTGGTTTTATTGAAAACAGTATATTATTGTAAATAATATTGTAAAAAATGGTATTTGATTCAAACGAACCACTGCTTGGGATAGGATTGGCTGCCAAAAAACTTGGTGTTTCTCCCGAATTATTGAGACTTTACGAAAGAGAGGGATTAATCATTACCTACAAAACCGAATCGGGTCATCGGCTTTACTCTGAAAGAGATTTAGAATGGATCGAGTGTTTCCGTGTGCAAATTACCAAGAATAAAATGAATCTTGCCAGGGTTCGTATGTTATTAGCATTGATGCCTTGTTGGAATATCAAAAGTAAATGCTCAAAAACTGATTGCAAAAACTGTAAGGCATATAAGAAAAGTAATGTTGTTTGTTGGACACTAACTGATCAAGGATCAAAAGTCTGCCGGGAAGCTAGCTGCCGCGATTGCGAAGTATATAAAAATGCCTGCCAAGCAGATAAACTTAACCACATGTATGTTGTGATTGAAAATAATGAAAAAAAATTAAATTAATTGCTATTGTTTTAATCTCTGTGCGTTGTCAAAGAAAGTTGGATTAATTTTATTGGTATATCGTCGGGAGTTCTCAAAAATATAGGCACAGTCATTGCATCTATAACGTTGTTTGCCCTTTCTTTTCCCGTATTTTTTTGTTCGCAATGAGTAACATTTTGGACATTTTTTTATTCATTTTTATTTTTGAAAATAAAAACTTAAGCATAACTATTTAAATATAATAACCTTAAATGCTATTTTAACAACCATCTTTTATTAATTACGCCGCAATATTTAATTTTATGATACTTTAACTATTGCTTCTCCATTAATAACTGTTTGTCCGACACTATTTACACAGGTAGTTTGAAGTGTGATAATTGGTTTATCATCACGGATGTTAATTATCTCAACAGATGCCGGTGACCTCTTCACCAATTGGTACTGGGGCAGTAAAACTCAGTGTTTGCCCCAGATATATTGTACCTTTTCCAGGCAATTTATCACCTAATAAACCAGAAAACAGGCTTGCAACTAACATACCATGTACGACGCGTTGACCAAAAATAGATGATTTTGCAAATTCTTCATCCAAATGAACAGGATTTTTATCATTAGAAAGATTAGCAAATTCTTTCACTTCTTTTAAGGTAAATGTTTTACTGATTGAAGCAGATTTACCGATGAATAGTTCTTTATTCATAAGTTGTACTTGTTAATCTAATTAGTTCTAATGAATTCTAAAATTGATTGGTTGGTCTCTGCTGGTTTTTCAAACTGCACAAAATGACCGCATTTTGGA
>JAHJCW010000299.1 GCA_018812885.1 bacterium
AGTTTGTTCTATCTGCATTTGAAAGAAAGTGAATTTAGATTTAATTATAGGCATGAAAATATCTATCAAACTATGCTCAAAATCTTTATAAATAAACCGCTCAACTAGTCTTGACCCTTAATAATTATACTTGAATCAAATAAAATAGTAATTATTACTTGACAATATTATAAAGTGAACACTAATATTAGATTAACAATAGTAATAGATTAACAATAATTTATTAAAAGAGAAATAATTATGGAAAATTTAGCTGATAAGAAATTTCAAAAGGAAATTAATGCTGGTACTGCGGCCTTGGTTTTGTTATCAACATTAAATTATAGCTTAGAACAAATGTATGGATATCAAATTGCTAAACAATTAGAAGCAGGTAGAGATGAAATACCCATGATTAAGCAAGGTACTTTATATCCTGTATTAAGATCCTTAGAAAACAGTGGTTTGTTAAAAAGTCTGGTTGAACCATCGGTTACCGGTCCGCCAAGAAAATATTATCAAATTACAGAAGTAGGAAGAGATACTCTTGTACGATGGACTGATATATGGGAACAGACAAAATTATTTGTAGATTCAATACTAGAAGGAGGAAAAAATGATAAATAGTATAGATGAATATTTGAATTCTTTGAAAAAGGAATTAAAAGGTTGTGATAGTGCTACAATTCAAGATGCCCTATCAGACGCTGAAGAACATTTGAGGACGGCAATAGACAAGGGACTTGAAGAAAGCGATAAAGTTGTTGAAGCTGATATACTATCAGAAGTGATTGAGAAGTATGGCGCTCCTGATGAAATTGCCAACGCTTATCGTGATATTGAAGATCGAATTAGACCTGCGTTTGCAAGAGACCAAGTATCAAGCAATAAATCTTGGATATTAAGATTTTTTGGTATTTTTACTGATGCCGGAGCTTGGAGTTCTCTAATATATATGATTTTTGCTCTGGTTACAGGAATTATTTATTTTACATGGGCTGTTACCGGTATATCAATTGGAGTATCTATGATTATTCTTATCATAGGAGTACCGATTATTATATTATTTCTATATTCCGTGAGAGGAATCGCCTTTATAGAAGGGCGTATTGTTGAAGCGCTATTGGGAGAGAGGATGCCAAGACGTTCCCGATTCACAGATAAAAATGTAAAATTATGGGATAGAATAAAAAATCTATTTACTGATCGCAGGACTTGGACAGGAATTTTGTACTTAATACTACAATTACCAATTGGTATTATTTATTTCACTATAATGACTGTATTAATTGCATTATCAATTGCAAGTATATTTGCTCCAATTGCAGAGATAATATGGCAAATTCCAATTGTACAAACGGGTAACATAGAATATGTTATACCTGTTGTACTATTACCGCTTATTACAGTGTTAGGATTTTTACTGCTAACAATTACCATGCACTTGGCAAAGTTTGTTGGAAAAATCCATGGGAAGTATGCTAAAATATTATTGGTAAGTGAATAGTTCCACTTTTTTGAAGATTAACCCTCAAGGTTTCTAATACCTTGAGGGTTTTATTTATTGTTCAATATTTTCATCCGCCAAATATATCCATGCACTTTCAATCGGATGAGAGTTAGCTTCATCAATAATAATTAATTGATTTGTTTGATTTGTGGCACAACCTGTTAGAAATAATAGATTCAGCGTTAATTCTTGTTTCAGCATATGATCATGATTCCTATATTCTACTTAATCCGTTTTAATACTTCTAATAGATATGACCAGAACTTTTGAACTGAGCTTATTTGTACTTTTTCATCAGGCGAGTGCGGACCGGTAATATTTGGTCCAAATGAAATCATTTCCATATCTGGATAATTTTTACCTATTATACCGCATTCTAAACCGCCATGTCCGGCTGCAATTTTTGCCTTTTCATCAAACATTTTAAAATAAATATCGCTCATAAATTTTACGATTGGTGCCTCAGGTTTTGGTATCCACCCTGGATACCCGCTGGATAGCTTCATGTCAATTCCTGCTAATGCAAATGTGCTTACTATTGACTGTGCAAAATCAATTTTTTCTGTTTCTACCGCTCCGCGAGTAAGATTTTGAATAGTATAATTACCATCATTCAAAATTATTCGAGCAAGATTATTAGAGGTTTGTGTTAGGTTTTCCATGTCCGGACTCATTCTGTAAACACCGTTTGGACAGGCATATATTGCATAAAGAAATTTTTCTTGGAATTCATTTTTAACTACATTTTTAGGAATATCAATTTCTTCTAAAATAATGTTTAATTCTGGGTCAGTTGTTTTGTATTCTTTACTGATTATTAATGTAAGATCATCAATATATTTTTCAAAATTATCACCACTTCCTTTTGGTATAACTATCTCAGCAAGAGATTCCCTAGGAATCGCATTGCGTAAACTACCACCATCGATTGACGCAATACGTATATCATGCTCTTTAGAAGCTGTAAATAATATGCGATTCATTAATTTATTTGCATTTCCACGACCTAAATGAATTTGAATCCCGGAATGTCCCCCGGTAAGCCCTTTTATACTAATTTTATAACTTTTAAAATCATCTTGTTTAATAGCTTGTTGTTGATATGTCCCATTAGCAATAATATCTATTCCACCAGCACATCCAATTGTCAATTCATCATCTTCCTCCGAATCAAGATTTAACAATTTATTTCCGTTCAGTAATCCACTTTTTAGCCCTTTTGCACCTGTCATTCCGGTTTCTTCGTCTACTGTGAATAATGCTTCGATAGGAGGGTGAGGGATATCTGTTGATTCCAAAATTGCCATTGCTGCAGCGACACCGATTCCATTATCAGCACCAAGTGTAGTTCCTTTTGCTTTTACCCAATCGCCAGCGATGTACATTTCAATTCCATCTTTTTCGAAATCGTGTTCAACATCGGCATTCTTCTGTGGAACCATATCCATATGTGCTTGCAGAACGATTGGTGTTCTTTTCTCCATTCCCTTAAACGCCGGTTTCTTGATGATCACATTGCCAATATCATCAACAAATGTTTGTAAGTTTAGTTTTTCCCCAAAATCTTTGATGAATTGAACAGCTTTAGCTTCTTTTTTCGATGGTCTAGGAACAGTGTTGAGATTCGCAAAATTAGTCCACAATGTTTTTGGTTGTAATTCTTTTATGTTATTCATATTCCACTTTAATTGATTATTATTAGAAAAATCGAGGCACAAATTATGTAAAGTACTTTTTTATTACAATCAGTTATAAAAGCTTTGTCAATATAAATTATCAATCATAAATCGGTTAATTATATACTCCAAAATAAATAATACCATTTTAACTGTTGTTATTTGTATATTTTTGTACTATTAAGGGAGTAATAAATGAAAAAATATTTCATTCTTTTAATATCTATAGTTCTTCTTTTTATCTTAATTGGTTGTTCTTCAACTACTATTTCCATAAAAGAAAATAATCAAAAAGAAAAATATTCATTAAGGGAAGGTGATATAATTGAGGTTATTCTAAATGCAAATCCCTCTACTGGTTATATATGGCAAATAGTAAATATCGACAATTTAAAACTCACATTGGTTGATGAAACCTATACCGCAAAAACAATAAATAAAGACATAGTTGGTAGTGGTGGAAATAAAATATATCATTTTAAAGCAATAAGCAAGGGTAACACAGCTATTGAGCTCATCTATTTTCGTCCATTTGAAAAAGAATTACTACCGAATAAGAAGTCCCAAGTCAATTTAGATATTCGATAATGTTTTTATGAGTATTTTAACTCTGTAACATATTTAAAAAGGAGTTTGATATGCGCTATATTCTAATTATTATATCTTTATTAAATCTGCTTTGTGCGCAAAGTAATGAACCTCAAGTAGCACCACTAAATCCTAAATTTATTAAATATCAAGAAGATAAAAAGAAAGGATTAATACATAAAATTAATTCTGAAGGTTTTTATAATGGTATAATACCACACCCTACGGATTATAAAATTGAAACCCCTAGAAATTTTAAGATTAATTTCACATTCCCCGAAAAATACGATTTACGTGATGGTGGCTATGTAACACCTATAAAAAATCAAGGTAGTTGCGGTTCTTGTTGGATATTTGCAACTATGGGTTCAATTGAATCTTATTGGAAAAAAATGGGATTGGGTAATATCGATTTATCTGAAAACAACGCTGCAAACGAGAATGGTTTTGAGGGTGATCCGTGCGATGGTGGAAATGCCAAACAGATTACTCCATATTTAATACGTGGTGATGGTCCAATCTCGGAGGTTGACGATCCATATACTTTAGGAAAAACACTATATAATCCCATGTCCGATCCGCAAGGTATAGTCACAGAAGCACGATTTTTGCCGAATGATATGGACGTAATTAAACAAAGTATTACAGATTATGGCGGATTATTTTCCTCGTTTTGGTGGTATGAGGTTGAAGATGGAGATTTTTGGAATTACTATAATCAAACCAACAATACTTACTTTTATAGCAGCAATCCGAATGATACTACAAATACAGGTCACGCTATTGTGTTAATAGGTTGGGATGACAATATGCAAACAACGGGTGGAACCGGTGCTTGGATTGTAAAAAATAGTTGGGGCAGTAATTTTGGAGAAAATGGTTATTTTTATATTTCATATCAGGATGCATTTATTAATTCCGGGCAGATTGCCAGTTGGCCGGGGCGTCGCGATTACAATGAACATTCAACAATTTATTACTATGATAAGCTTGGACATTTAGCTGATTGGGGATATGATGATGGAATAGATTATGCCCTCGTTAAGTATACCATCAACAATGATGAGACCCTGTTTAAGGTAGGCACTTACATGGTACGAGGTAATTCACAACTCAGTTTTGATATTTGGGATGATTTTAATAATGGCGTATTAAGTACTCTGCTTGGCAATACATCAGTAGCAAATGTTAATAATTGTGATTATCCTGGTTATTATACCTATGATATTCCAAGCCCAATAGCAGTTACTGCTAGTGATGATATTTATATTCGTGTTAGATATAAAACGACTGGCTATGGTTATCCAATTCCTATTGAAGGGTATAGTGAAGACTATGCTAACCCTCAAATAGAAGCCGAGGGTTTCTGGATTAGTTCTAATGGAGATTCTAATTCTTGGTACCAAGTTAGCGGTAATGTTGACCGCCCTTACGATCCTTGTATTAAACTATATACTACAATAACTGCATGGGTTGCAGTAGAAAACCATATTACAAATTCCATGGAATTCAAACTAGACCAAAATTATCCTAATCCATTCAATCCTGCGACTACAATTACCTTTGATCTATCAGAAGATACTGATATAAAAATATTAATCTATGA
>JAHJCW010000300.1 GCA_018812885.1 bacterium
AAGACAAGTTTAGTAAGGCAATCGATGACCCAGCAAGTGCAGTTCATTATATTATTAAAAAAACTGAAAATTTATTTACCACATTCCGTATAATCAACCAATACGCAAAAGACGAAAAATATATCGAAATGCGAGATGGAGTAAGGTTATTTACTTCTATCTATTCTCCAAAAGACACGTCAGGAGAGTATCCGATACTTTTTTGGAGAACACCTTATAATATCGAGCGAAGTGAGGACAAATATTCTCATAGGTTACTAAACATGGTTCACCTATTAAATGAAAAATATATAATTGTTTTTCAAGATGTAAGAGGGCGGTACATGAGTGAGGGTGAATTTATAGATGTGCGACCATATAATCAGGATAAAATAGAAAAGGAAATAGATGAGAATAGTGATGCTTATGATACAATTGACTGGTTGATTAAAAACGTTGCAAATAATAATGGTAAAGTTGGCGTTTTTGGGATTTCCTATGGTGGGTTTTACACAAGCATGACCATTCCAAATGCACATCCCGCAATAAAAGCTGTTTCACCACAAGCGCCGGTAACTAATTGGTTTTTAGGAGATGATTGGCACCATAATGGAGCATTTTTTTTATTAGACGCTTTTACTTTTTATTCCAATTTTGGACGACTTAGACCTTATCCTACAAGAGAATATCCTGCATCTTTTGAATTCAAGAATATGGATTATTATAATTTTTTCAAAGCTGTTGAGCCAATTAAAAATGTACAAATGGAATTTTTTGGTGACTCTATTCAATTCTGGTCTGAATTAATGACACATCCTAATTATGATGATTTTTGGAAAAAACGCAACCTTCTTCCCAAGTTGAACAATATTAACATCGCAGTTTTAGTTGTGGGTGGATGGTTTGATGCTGAAAATCTTTATGGTTCATTGGAAACATATAAGGCAATCGAAAAACAAAATAAGAATACTAATCAAAACAGATTAATAATAGGCCCTTGGTACCATGGTCAATGGGCTTGGGATAAGGGGAATAAACTTGGAAATATTAATTTTGGCAGTAGTACTTCAAACTATTTTAAAGACATTGAACTGCAATTTTTTAATTATTATTTAAAGAGTAAAGGAGAACTGAAATTACCGGAGGCTACAATATTTATTACTGGAGCAAATGAGTGGAGAGCTTTTGATAGTTGGCCACCAGAAAATGTTGTTGAAAAGAATTTGTATTTAGGATGTGACAAACAACTTTCTTTTACAAAAGCTAAAATTGCAGAATGTTATGATGAGTATTCAGTTGATCCTTTTAATCCTGTACCATACGTTGAAATCGTTCACCAACCTGGAATAAAAAAATATTTAATTGATGACCAACGGTTTGTAAATGACAGACCTGATGTGATGATTTATCAAACTGAAATTTTAAAAGAAGATATTACCATAGTAGGACCATTAGATATAAATTTATTTGTTAGCACAACTGGTACAGATGCGGATTTTGTTGTTAAAATGATCGATGTATTCCCTGACCAATTAAACGATTGTCCCAAAAATGATAAAAATGTGTCAATGGCCGGCTACCAAATGTTAGTACGGGGAGACGTAATGCGGGGAAAATTTAGGAACAGTTTTGAAAAACCAGAACCATTTGTACCAAATGAGGTGACAGAAGTTTCATTTAAAATACCCGATTTGGCCCACCAGTTTAAAAAAGGACATCGAATTATGATACAAGTACAAAATTCTTGGTTTCCTTTAGTTGACATAAATCCTCAGAAATTTCTCAACATTTATAGTGCTGAGCAAAAAGATTTTATAAAAGCAACGCATCGTATTTATCATGATGCGAAAAGACCTTCTAATATATCAATTAGTATTCTAAAAAATTAATGAGTTTTTGGATTATTATAGTGAAAATCTAAAGTATAGAATCTTACTATAAGACTATTAATTAATTTAGAATCTAAATATGGATGGAATATCAATTTAATTGGTTTTGTGTATTAATGTGGTTTTTACCTCAATTGCCCGCACCCACAACACAGATTCTTTTATTTTTCATATTCTTCCATTTTATTTATTTTTTGTGATTATAAATAGCTCCGCTTTGTCAGTCCCAAGTAATTAACTAAATTGCCATATATTAAACAAATAAATATATGCACTTATATAAATCTAATAAAGTTAATTGAAAACGTCTATTGAGTACAATTCCTATTATGGAGAGTAAAAATCTTTTAAATTTAGCAAGGTAGAAGGAATAAGTTTCCTTCTGATTGTTTTATTGCTGGAAGCTCATGATGCTGAGATTAGTGTTTGGTTTAATAAACTAATATGGAATATATTTTATATAAAAATTCCAGTTTTGTAGTATATCAATACAGTCAAATTACGCCACATTGTGGATACGTTTTATTTGGATTCAGAATACTGGATTTTACAATTTCTCCTCGTCAAAATAGGTATTAGAGCTGTCTTCACACGTCAGAGGTCGGCAGTTCGAGCCTGCCATCGCCCACCCGCTATAAACCCCGTTTCACGATGGGGTTTTGTGTTTGTAGTACAATAGTCAGATTTGTCAAGCTTAGTCAAATATATCTAAATATACCCAAAAATCGGATACAGAATTGTTGTTATATTAGAAAAAGTATAAAATTGGCTATAATACATT
>JAHJCW010000301.1 GCA_018812885.1 bacterium
ATGTCGAAGAGAAAAAACGTGGTGATGATTTACCGGAAGAAAAGAAAGAAGAAGATGCTGACACTGCCGAAACGAAGCCAAAAAGTGATAAAAAAACCAAAGAAAAAGATTCTGGTAAAAAACAAACAAAAGCTAAAAAAGCAACAGCAAAGCCAAAGGATAAAAAATAGTGATCGATACACAATATTTACGTTGGAATAGAATTCTAGCTGGAGTTGTATTTCTATTTTCATTTATTATATATTTCACAACCATGGCTCCCACCGTGTCATTTTGGGACTGTGGTGAATTCATAGCAACTTCCTATTCACTCGGCGTTCCCCATCCGCCTGGCAGCCCATTATTCTTAATTATCGGCCGATTGTTTTCGATGTTACCGCTTAGCAGCGACATCGCTTTCCGCGTTAATCTTATCTCTCCAATTATCAGCGCCCTAGCAAATATGCTATTATATTTGATTATTGTGAAAGTAGTAGTTCATTGGAGAAAATCTGTTAGCAATATTAATGATGTGATTGTTGTTTTTGGCGGAGCATTAGTAGGCGCTTTGGCATTCGCTTTTACCGATAGTCATTGGTTTAACGCAGTCGAAGCAGAAGTATACGCAATGAGCACCTTTTTTACGGCGATTGTTGTATGGCTGATTTTGCATTGGTCGGAACGAGCCGAAGAAAAAGGTAACGAACGATACATTTTAATCATTGCTTACATGGTTGGACTTGCAATTGGTGTACACTTGTTAAACCTCTTGGCTCTACCATTTATTGCATTGGTAATTTATTTTCGTAAACAAGAATTTGAATGGAAATCATTTATCATTACTATATTGTTAACTGGGATTACGTTTTTAGTCATTCATAATGGAATAATTCAAGGTTTACCACGTTTGGCAGGGAGTGCAGGAATATTTGCCGTTATATTAATTGTGATTGCACTTGTTGTAGCAATGATTTGGGCAATATTAAGCCATAAACAAATTCTTTCTATTATTTTTACATCATTTGTATTAATTGTGATTGGTTATTCTACATACACAATGGTATTCATTCGTTCGAATCAAAATCCTTCTATTGACGTTGGAGAACCTAATACTACTCAATCAGCCATAGCTTATTTGGAACGTGAACAATATGGGCAAGTTTCTCAACTTCCAAGAAAATATGATGGTTTACCTGCCAAGTATGAGGTGGTAGGCCGACCTGCTTTTGGACAAGATTTTTCATCAAGACAGAATCAAACGTATCGGTTTTATAATATAGGAAAACAATGGCAATTTTTTGTGGGCTATCAAATAAAAAAGATGTATTGGCGATATTTTTTATGGCAATTTGCAGGACGCGGTCCATCAACTGATTCAGGTGTTACAGCATTTGGTGCGAATATTAATCAAGATGGTGTAAAATGGACGCAATTTGGGTTACCGCTAGCTTTTATACTCGGACTTGGCGGAATGTTCTATCACTTCCAACGCGATAAAAAAGCGGCTTTTAGTGTATTAACATTATTTTTTATTACCGGTTTAGCGGTTATTATGTATCTGAATCAGGACAACCCACAGCCGCGTGAACGGGATTATTCGTATGTTGGCAGTTTCCTGGCATTTTCGATTTGGATTGGGATCGGTACAGCGGCAATTGCTGAAAAAACTATAAAATATATAAAAGAAAAGGAATTGGCTACGCGCCTCGCGGGAACTGCGATAATTTTACAGATACTTCTTATTCCCGGAGTAATGCTTTTAACAAATTATCATGAACATAATCGCAGTGGAAACTATGTTGCCTGGGATATGGCGTATAATATGCTGCAATCATGTGAACCTAATGCTATAATATTCACCAATGGTGATAATGATACATATCCCTTATGGTATTTACAAGAAGTAGAAAGTATTCGTAAAGATGTTACAGTGGCAAATTTAAGTTTGTTAAATACCCCCTGGCATATAAAACAATTACGCGATTCACGTCCAATCGAGGAGCGTTTTATTAATTTAACTGATGCGCAAATTGATGAACTTTCCTATGGTTTACAGGCCTGGCAAGAGCAAAAAGTACGAATCCCTGCCAAGAATGATGTATTAAATCCGGATGGTTACATTGAATGGAATTTAAAACCGACGTACGCTGGGCAAGCACTTAAAACTCAAGATTTAATGGTTCTGAGAATTATTAATGATACTAAATGGAGATTCCCAATTTATTTTGCGGTTACAGTTGGAAATGAAAATAGAATTGGTTTAGAAGATTATTTAGGAATGGAAGGGTTAACCTTCCGTTTAAATAGTCATAAAATATCTTTAGTTAATAAAGAAAAAATGGAAGCCAATTTAATGACCGACATCGGCGAAGTTACTTGGTCAAAAGAATTTATTCCATCATCATTAGTTAAAGACAAAACAGATTCAAATAAAACGAGTTGGTCAAGGGATTTCCAAACAGGCTATATGTTTAGAAATTTGGGAAATGAAAATGTTTATTATAATGATTCAGTTATTCGTCTGATGCAAAATTACCGGAGCGGTTATTTGCAACTAGCGGTGGTTTACTATTTTGAATATCAAGACATGCTTAATGACCCTTCTAGCAGGTCCGAGAAAATTGAAACTGCGCGGCAAAAGGTTCTGAAAGTATTACAAAAGATGGATCAGAATTTGCCACAAAAAACAATTCCGATTACCACAAACGACCATGCTTTCCAAATTGGACATCTTTACAGCAGAATTGGGGAGAAAGACATTTTTAAATCAATTTTAGAAGATCTAAATAGTCGTAAAAATGTATCGGTTGAAGAAAAAATAAAATTCGGACAAGCTTATATACAGGAATTAAACGATTTTGAAAGTGCTCTTGCTATTTTTAAGGGATTGTATGACAGTTATTTAGATGTTGAAAATCTTGTTAGAACTAAAGGAATAAAAAAAGCAGGATTAACTCAAGCGTCGTGGGATAGATGGCAAAGACTATATGCTGAGATTGTCTCATCTTTAGTACTTACCTATCGTTCTTTGGAATTGTGGGAACCAATGGAATCAGTATTAAATGATTGGCTAGTCCGAAATCCGAATGATTTTAATGCAAAAGAAATGTTAGGCGAAGTTCGTAGAAATATTGGAAATATAGATAGTGTTGAAGAGGTATCAATTTTTAATTAAGTGATATATGAAATATGCGACCATTGGTCTCTATAATAATTCCGCATTGGAATGGTATTGATGTAATTACGGAATGCCTTGAATCACTTCAGAAGACAACCTATCCTAATTTTGAAATTATTGTTGTGGATAATAACTCTACTGATGATTCAGTCAATCATATCAAGAGAAATTTTCCAAACGTTATTATTTTCGAAAACAGAGAAAATGAGGGCTATGCCGGTGGCTGTAATCGCGGTTCCGAAATTGCGAAAGGAGAATATTTATTATTTCTCAATAACGATACAATCCACGAATCAAATTGGATTGAACCGCTAGTTCAATTATTAGAAAAAAACTCACAAATTGCGGCTGTACAGCCGAAAATATTGAATTACTATCAGAGGAACATATTTGATTATGCCGGTGGCGCAGGGGGATTGTTAGATATTCTTATTTTTCCGTTTGCTCGCGGGAGGATTTTTACTGAACAGGAAATTGATTCAAATCAGTACAATACAAAAAAAGAGATATTTTGGTCATCCGGCACAGCGTTTTTAGTTCGTAAAACTTTATTTGAAAAAACCGGTAAGTTTAACGAATTATTTTTTGCACACATGGAAGAAATTGATCTATGTTGGAGATTCCATTTATTAGGTTTTGATGTTTGGAGTGAACCAAGCAGTGTAGTCTATCATAAAAATGCAGTGTCGTTACCGATGTATTCTGAGAAAAAATATTATTTGAATCATCGGAATTCTCTAATAATGTTACTGACAAATTATTCTTTACCCTTATCGATTTATATGCTTCCTATCAGATGGGTTTTAGATATAGTTGCAATTATTTATGCTTTATTGCAGGGTGATTGGAGACATATAAAAGGTATTGCAAAAGCTCATGCCTGGATAGTGATTCACCCAAGAATATTGTTTAGAAAGCGATTAGAAGTAAAGACTGTACGGAAAGTAAAAGATAAAACTATCTTAAGAAAAATGTATCGTGGAAGTATAGTGTTCGCACACTATATTTTAAAGAAAAACACTTATTCAGAGCTTATTGATAAACCGCGCTCGTAAATTTCTCTATTATCGGGATCTAATTCTATTAAATCGTTAAGGATTGAATTCAATTGTAATATCGAAAGGATTTCAGTCAATCTTTCGGCATGTCCGTCCATAAATAGCATTGTATAATAATCGCGCGGTGTTTGATTATAGACTTCATCAAGTCCGATAATTAAATTGTGAAATTGTATAGTTGCGGACTCAAATTTGCCATATTCAAATAATTCTATGCCATAGTAAGTTGCCAAGCGGACTTTGCGTAATCCGTGATTACTACTCAACAAGTTTTCTATTCGTATCCTTTCAGTCCAACCTCGCGGATAGTCCGATGCTGCTCCACGTAACGCTATCGCCCGGGCGATTTCATAAAAGCGATTTCCACCTTTTGGCTCATAAGTATCTGCTTCGCCGGCTATAATAAGATTTGC
>JAHJCW010000302.1 GCA_018812885.1 bacterium
ATTTCACACGACAGTTAAAATCACTTGGATTCTCTTTCGACTGGGATCGCGTTTTAGCCACAACAGATCCTGATTATTATAAATGGACGCAATGGATTTTCCTCAAATTCTTCGAAAAAGGGCTTGCCTATAAAACTAAAATGCCGATCAATTGGTGCAATAATTGCAAAATTGGTCTTGCGAACGAAGAAGTTGTCGATGGTAAATGCGAGCGGTGCGGGGGAGAAGTTGTAAAACGGCATATCGAACAATGGATGCTTCGTATTACAAAATATGCTGATAAATTAATTGATGATTTAAATTCAATCGATTTTCTTGATAAGATTAAAGCACAGCAGATAAATTGGATAGGACGGTCTGAAGGAGCTAACGTACCCTTTAAAATTAAAGATCATGAAAAATCTTTAACTGTTTTTACTACCAGACCGGATACTTTATTTGGCGCTACTTATATGGTTTTATCTCCGGAACATCCATTTGTAAAGGAAATTGTTATAACATCACAACTTTCTGCAGTAGAAAAATATATTACTAAGTCAGCTCAAAAAAGTGATCTCGAAAGAACGGAATTAAGTACAGTAAAAACAGGAGTTAATACAGGTGCATTTGCTATTAATCCTGTGAATAATCAAGCAATACCGATATGGATAGCAGATTACGTGCTAATCGGTTATGGAACGGGGGCTATTATGGCAGTCCCTGCGCACGATGTACGAGATTTTGAATTTGCTCAAAAATTTAATTTACCGATAAAATGTATTTTACGACCCGATGAAAATCAAGCTATAATAGAAAATATTCATATCAATGATGTTTTAGCAGGAAAAATATGTTGGCCATTTGATGGTACAGTTATTAATTCAGCTAATGAAAGTGGTTTAGATATTAATGGTATGGATGTTCAATCTGCTGTTAAAAACACAATCAATTGGCTTTTTAAGCAGGGGATAGGCTCTTCGGCAGTAAATTATAAACTGAGAGACTGGGTTTTCTCGCGCCAAAGGTATTGGGGAGAGCCAATTCCATTAATACATTGTGATGATTGTGGATGGGTTAGCGTTCCTGATGACGAATTACCAGTTAAATTGCCCGAAGTAGAAAAATATAAACCAGCAAATACCGGAGAATCACCTTTAGCCGCAATATTGAATTGGGTGAATACGACATGTCCAAAATGCGGAAAACCAGCTAAACGCGAAACCGATACCATGCCTAATTGGGCCGGATCATCCTGGTACTTTTTACGATATATTGACCCAAAAAATGACACAACATTTGCTGATCCTGATAAATTAAAATATTGGATGCCAGTTGATTGGTATAACGGCGGAATGGAACATACTACATTACATTTATTATATTCGAGATTTTGGAATAAGTTTTTATATGATTGTGGATTTGTACCTGTTAATGAACCCTATTTAAAACGTACTTCACACGGTGATATTTTGGCAGAAGGGGGCGAAAGGATGTCAAAATCACGCGGTAATGTAATAAATCCTGATGATGTTGTTGGACAATATGGTGCTGATGTTTTCAGAATGTACGAAATGTTCATCGGGCCTTTTGATCAATCAGCAGCATGGGATACTAAAGGAATCGTCGGTATTGACCGATTTATTAAGAGAATATGGCGATTAGTTACCGAATCTAACATAAAAGATATAGAAATTAATGAAAAACAACTATTTATACTTCATAATACCATAAAACTAGTTACTGAACAAATTAATACACTCGATTTAAATACAGCTATCAGTCAAATTATGATATTTGTTAATGAATTCATTAGACAGGATACTATTTCTAAAAATGAAGTTGAAATATTAATTAAAATATTATCACCATTTGCACCACATATTTCTGAAGAATTATGGCAATACTTAGGACATACAAATACAATAGCTTATCAAGGTTGGCCAAAATATGAAGAAAAATATTTAATTAAGAAAACTATTGTAATACCAATCCAAATAAATGGAAAAGTGCGCGATAAAATTGATGTAGATCCTGAACTAGACAAAGAAAAGATACTAAGTATTGCAAAGGAGAGTAAAAATACACTTAAATATCTTGAAAATAAGGAAGTAGTAAAAGAAATTTATGTACCTGGTAAAATTATTAATTTTGTAGTGAGGTAAGATAAAGTATTTTTAATAGAGAACAAATTATACATAATTTATCTTATACGACATTTACTTGTTCTTTAGGTATTTCTTTTGAAACTCCTTCATGTTGGCTTTTGCACCAATTAACATTATAATTTGATCCTTACCTAATTTAACATTCATATTAGGATTTAATTCAAACTTACCTTTTCTATCTTTTATCCCAATAATTATCAGATTGTATTTTTTTCTAATATTTGAATCAACAATAGAAACACCAATTAAACTTGGAACGTCATTTATATTTATTTCTTCAACAACAAGATCTATATCAAATTGTGGAGTCGAAATTGATACAGTATCTTCAATATCTGGTTCAATTAGCAATTCTGCCATTTTATGACCGCCGGCGACATACGGATTTATAACTTTATCTGCTCCTGCGCGTTTAAGCTTGTATTCTGTATCTTGATTACTGCATCTGCTTAATAAATTGGCATCTTTATTTAATGTTCTTACAGACATGGTAACGAATAAGTTATCTTGATCCGTTCCTAATGCTACGACGATTCCTTTGGCATATTTTACTCCAATTGCTTCCAATGTTTCGTCTGTGGTTGCATCTCCGCGGTAGTATTGATACCCTTTTTCTTGTAAGCCAATAATTTTTTCTTCATCGCTTTCAACAACAACATACTTCACGCGCTTGCTCGCTAATTCATCGGCAATTATGGCACCCATTCTACCGTAACCAAAAATTATATAATGATTGCGTAGTTTTTTTAGAATTTGTTGAACTCTTTGCCGACGTATTTCTCTTAATTCCATAAGATTTTCTCCTAATTGAGATATAAACATTGCAAACCCACTAACTCCGAATATTATCAGCAGTATAGTCCATAATTTGCCTAAATTGGTCAATGTATGTACTTCACCGTATCCTACAGTTGATAAAGTAATGATAGTCATGTATATGCTATCAACAAATCCCCATTGCTCACCACCAATAAAGTGGAATCCAAATGATCCAACCGAGATTAGTACTATAAAATATAATAAGATAAATTTTGTTTTAATCTTTGCCATTATTCTTATAACTCAATGCTTGAATTTAGCCATTCGGAATACTTTTTATCGATATTTTTCACATCAATAGTTATGATTTCTGGAACTTCGTAACTGTGCTTATCTCTAATATAATCGTAAACTTCTCGTTCAAGATATTTAGCAGTTTTTATTAGCAGAAGAAATTCATCATCTTTGTTAATTTTATTTTTCCACCGGTAAATGGATGTCATTTTCGGAAGGATATTTACACATGCAGCTAATTTCCCCTCGACTAATTTTGATGCAATCCTCTCACCTTCTTCTTTTGATGAAACTGTTGTAAGTATTATTATTGGATTATTGTGACTCATACACAAATAATTTAATATCAATCAGAAATAATGTACGCCCGGCAGGAGTCGAACCTGCATCAAAGGAACCGGAATCCTTCATTCTATCCATTGAACTACGGGCGCATACATAATATTATACTATATGAAATATTAAATATACTCTTTTACTTCTAGGTCTAAAGCTTTTAATGATAAAGTTACATCCAGGAATAATAATATCGCTGAAAATATTATACCAAGAACACTTAGCAAGAATAATAATATTCCAATTACTTTTAAATTAATATCAACCAAATTCATAATTAGCAGTATTGGGATAATAAGGCTGCTTGTTAAAATACTAAAAGAAATTGCCACGATAGATAATCTAAGTATTTTACTTCTTTTATATAGTATTTTTAACTGAACAATTTTCCGTTCTTTAAACTTTATATCTGTAGATCTTAATTCTTTTACAATCATCCGCGATTTATCTGTCGTTCGACCCAATCTATTAGATAAGGACAATAACAATAAGCCAACACCGGATATAAGAACAATCGGAGAAATGCTAGATTGTAAAAATTTTATTAATGAATCAATAGGCTCCATTTTATTTTCTAATCCCAAGTTGATCCAACATAAAAGCATATTCCAGTGCTATTTCTTTATAGCGCTCAAAGCGACCAGACGCTCCACCATGTCCAACTTCCATATTTATATCAAATATTAGTAGATTATTATCAGTTTTTAATTCACGCAATTTTGCGACCCACTTAGCCGGTTCAAAATATTGAACTTGTGAATAATGTAAACCGGTTGTAACAAGCATTGCCGGATAATCTTGCTCAATCACATTATCATAGGGAGAATAGGATAGCATATAATTATAATATTCTTTGTCATTAGGATTGCCCCATTCGTCATATTCGCTTGTTGTAAGTGGAATTGTATCATCTAGCATAGTTGTTACTACATCAACAAAAGGCACTTGAGCAATAATTCCCCTGAATAGATCAGGAGCCATATTTGCAACTGCCCCGACAAGTAAGCCACAGGCACTGCCACCCTCTGCAAACAAATTATCCGCATTTGTATATTGCTCATCAATCAAGTATTCAGCACAATTGATAAAATCCGTAAATGTATTCTTTTTCTTGAGGAGTTTACCATCTTCATACCAATACCTTCCCATCTCCTGCCCTCCCCTGATGTGAGCAATGGCGTAGATAAATCCACGATCTAATAAACTCAATCGATGTGAACCGAAATATGTTTCCATATTAATACCATATGAACCGTAACCATATAATAATAATGGATTTTTGCCATCATTCACTAATCCTTTTTTGTAAACTAGTGAAATCGGAATTTTTGTTCCATCATCAGCTGTGGCAAAAATCCGTTCTGATTGATAATCACTTGGATCAAACTTGCCTACAACCTCGTCCTGCTTTAACATCTCGCGATCTTTTGTATTCATATCGTAATCGTAAGTTGTGAAAGGAGTTGTTAAAGATGTATATCTAAAACGGAGTAAATCCGTATTAAACTCATGATTATCAGAAGTATAGGCAAAGTAAGCGTCTTCGCCAAATTCCATATAGTGGTCAGAGTCATCATGTTGATTAATTATCCTAATCTGATTCAACCCATCTTTACGTTCACTAACTACAAGGTAATTTCTGAAGACATCAATTTCTTCTAATAAAACATCTTCACGGTGCGGAATTACTTCCGTCCAGTTAAAATCGCTTGTAGCGTTAATAGGTGTTTCCATTAAACGGAAATTCTTGGCATGCCAATTTGTTACGATATAAAACTTATCTTTAAAATGTTCAATGCTATACTCGTGATTTTTCTCACGTGGATTAAACACTGTAAATTCATCCTCCGGATCATCGGCATTTAAAAATCTAAATTCGGTGGAAAGCGTACTCTCTGAACCAATAATTATATATTTATCGGATTTGGATTTAAAAACATAAGTGCTGAAAGTGTTGTCAAATTCATGGTAAATCTCAGCATCGCCTGCGGGATCGGTACCGAGAATATGTTTATAAATTTTATGCGGACGTAAAGTGCTATCTTTTACGGTATAAAATACAGTTTTATTGTCATTTGCCCAAACCGAACCGCCGGTAGTATTGGGAATATTTTCATCAAATAGCTTGCCGGTCGTTAAATCCTTGAAATGAATGGTATATTTTCGCCTGCTGACCGTATCCTCGCCAAAAGCCAATAAATTGTTATCGGGACTGATATTCAGGCCATTAACATTGTAAAATGCATGTCCTTCAGCCATTTCATCAACATTAAGCAGTATTTCCTCAGCATTATCCAAATTATTGTGTTTACGGGCATAGACAGGATATTCAATGTCTTCTTCATAACGTTGATAATAAAAGAAATCGTTATCCTTGTAAGGAACAGATTCATCATCCTGCTTAATGCGTCCAACAATCTCTTTATACAGTTTTTTCTGCAGTTTGTTGGCATGCTTCATCATCTTGTCCGTATATGCATTCTCAGCATTCAGATAAGCGATTACTTTCTCATTATCCCTTTGGTTCAGCCAAAAATAATTATCAATTCGCGTATCGCCATGGATGGCCAGCTCGTGCGGTTGTTTCTCAGCAACGGGAGCATCAATAGGTTTTTTACTGCATTGTATAAATAAGAGTGAAAATGATACAGCAAGGATTAAAAGAATTATCTTTTTCATGTGAATACCTTTTTTGTGTGTTAAAAATGTTATTGAAATTAAGTCTTTTTAGCGCATAATTGGAATTAGAATACCATTTGATTGTACCCCCTCTCCCGAAAAATCGGGATCTCCCCCTTGTAAGGGGGAGAATTAAAGAGGGAGTAATTTTTTTTCCAGTCATTCCCGCCCCGATGAATCGGGGGGAATCTATTATTATATGGATTCCGCATCCTCGCAATAACGGGACAAGCAAGTGCGGAATGACAAAACGGTGGCATTCTGGGCGTAATGTCCATCTTTACTAAATTCACCCCTCTTTGTCTCCCCTCGAGGGGAGATATCCGCAGGATAGTGGGGTGATAATTACAAAAATCTATCTTGAACATCTTCAGCAGGAATTGGACATTCATCCTTTTTGCCGAATATTCTATAACGGTTTTTGGCAACAATATCATATATCCAATCTCGTATAAATTTCGGTAATATTATTCCAATACAGAAGACCCTCCACCCTATTGGTAAATCCTTTAAGATCTCTAATACTGCCGAGCTTTTTATGAATACTTTATTATTTTTTATTAATACAATTGAATCAACAATGTTTGTATCAATATTATATTTTTTGGTTAACTCAATTCCAATTTCCGACTGCAAAGAAGTAAATTTTAATTTGCCTATTTTATTATCTCTTTTTAAAACCTTTGCATGTATTCTTGAACTTTTTTGATCTGCAATGTGTATTGTTGCTTGCAGTGCATCACGTCCTAAAGTCGCTTGATCATCAACAAAATATGAAGTTCCAGATCCAACTCCACGCTCTATTTTTA
>JAHJCW010000303.1 GCA_018812885.1 bacterium
AAGGTGAACCGATGCATGGTTTAAACGGCGATATTTTAGTATGGAATCCTGTTACCAAACGCCGCCATGAATTGACTTCCATGGGAATTAGAGTTACCAAGGAAACTTTGGTAAAACAAATGGAAATAGCTGGTTTGCAAGAAAATCTTAAGCTTCCATATCATCAAGCTATTCTGAATGATGAAATTCCATTAAGCATAGGCGGAGGAATTGGTCAAGCGCGTACATACATGTATTTGCTAAGAACAGCCCATTTAGGAGAAGTAACAGTTACAATTTGGCCGCAACAGCTTAAAGATATTTGTGCAAAGAAGAACATCTTTGTTTTAGAATAATTTTTAGATTATAAATGATTGTGAAAGTTTAGGAACGATGAATTTCGTTCCTAAACTTTTTTATTGTGTATTATATTCCATTGAGCTACTGAAAAGTATCTTAAGCGCAGCGTCCCTTTGAGTAATTTTTAGGAGTGATCTATCAATAAATCGAATGGCGACTATTAAGAATAAAAGGGCTTTAGTTTTAATAATATAAAAAAGAAAATTTTCTATAGGTCGGGTGTACATACTTATGTAGTTTTTTTCACAAGTGTGAACAATAATAGTGATATTATAGCCAATACAAAGCCATAAATGAATGTTGTTTCAGGGCTTATTTTGTCCCATAAAATGCCGGCGATAAATCCTCCCGGCAGCGCTACTAATCCTATAGCTGTGTGAAATGTTCCTAATGCTGTTGCTTTTAAATGTTTAGGCGCTAAATCTACCACGAATGCCCTCTGAACACCATCAATCATAGAAAAAATATTCCATAAATGATAAAAAATAGTAGAAGACTATAAAGATTTGAAGCGAATATTAATCCAATTGAAGTTATAGCAAATATTAAATAACCAATAATTAAAACAGGTTTTCTTCCAATTTTATCTGATAGTATTCCTGAAGGTATTGCGCAAATAGTGTAAACAACATAGAATAAGACATAAAGAAGGATTGCCATGTTGTCAGCTAATCCAATATCCTTGGCTCTTAACAGGAGGAAAGCATATCCAAAATGTCCCAATGCAAATATCGAGGAAACAATAATAAACAATCTCAAGTTCCATGATAATTCTTTGAAACTTACCTTAATGGACATGGTTTTTGTTTCTTTTTTCAAAGGAGTATTCTTTTCTTTGATAAATAAAATAACAAATACTGCAATTAGCCCCGGTATGAAAGCAAAAAGGAAGATATTTTTATATCCTAAAACAGGAAGAAGAAGAAAAGCAAGGACTGCTCCTAAAACTGATCCAATACCATCCATAGCTCTGTGGAATCCATAAGCTTTCCCCCTGACATTTTCGTCACATGATTCAGCTACAAGGGCATCCCTTGGGGCAGTTCTTAATCCTTTGCCAATTCTTTCTATTACCCTGAAAAAAAGAACAAAATACCAGACCGTAGCAAAGGCAAATAATGGTTTTGTCAAAGATGATAGAGAATAACCTAATAGAATAAACGGCTTTCTTTTTTTAATTTTATCTGACCAATAACCAGATATCACCTTTAATAAAGAAGCTGTTGTTTCCGCGGCGCCTTCAACAATGCCCACTGCGTAAGCACCGGCGCCCAAGACAGAAACCATGAATAAAGGAATTAGCGGGAAAACCATCTGACTGCTAAGATCAGTGAATAAACTTATCAATCCCAGTATGAATATATTTCGAGTGATGCCCTTAAAGATTTGTTTATTCATATTATTATTCCTCAAAAACTTCATTGACTAATTCTTTAATTTTTATTTTTGACTTATTAAGAATACTAGATCCTTTTTGTGTTATGAAATAATATTTTCTAATTTTCCCTCGAACCACTTCTTTTCTGCTAGTTAAGTATTTTTGATTTTCTAATGAGTGAAGGATTGGATATAGAGTTCCCGGACTAATAGAATATCCATGTTTCTTCAGCTCTTGCATTATTTCCACTCCGAATATTTCGTCTTTACTTGCATGATACAATATATGTATTCGAATAAAACCCAAAAAGATGTTTCTTATCATAATATCAATTTACGATATCTAAATCCGATAACAAATAAACATATTTCGTTATCATCTTTATTTGCCTATCATCGCCATGAATTAACTTCAAGGGGAATTAGAGTGACTAAAGAAACTTTAGTAAAACAAATGGAAATAGCCGGATTGGAAGAGAACCTAAACTGCCTTATCATCAAGCTATTTTGAATGATGAAATCCCGTTGAGTATTGATGGAGAAATTGGTCAAACATACTTATATGTACCTGCTTAGAACAGCTCACCTAGGTGAAGTTACCGTTACAATTTGGCCGCAACAGCAAAAGGATATTTGTGCCAAAAAGAATATCTTTGTGTTAGAATAGGTTAAAGGATACAATCTATAATAATTGTAGGGAACGATGAATTTTGTTCCTTGTTTTTTATTTACTAACGGTTCATGGATAAAAAAAGTTGCCGAATGCAATTTTGGCGAAAGTGCAAAGTACCGTAGTCTTTTATATGTTGTTAGCCGAAGTTGATGAGAATACAAATGGTGCGTCATAATTCCGCATAGGTCTATCAGGATCTAGTTAATGAGAACTTTTTTTAACGGTTATTTTCCCATCTCCCTCTTCAGTAAAGCTACCAATGTAAGAAGCATCGGATACACTGTTGCCGTGAAGTTCCCGCAGGAGATCATCAGTGTATTTGGATGGAACCACAATCAGCAGGCCGCCTGAGGTTTGCGCATCACAAAGTATAATTCTTGCTGTTTTTGAGATATCTTCATTCCATTCCACTGTATCTGCTACATAGTCCATATTGTTGAGTGTTCCACCCGGAATGATGTTTCCTGTCGCAAATTCCCAAGCCTCACAGATTGAAGGTACACTATCGAGATAAACCACCGCATTAACCAAGCTGGCTCGGGACATTTCCTTGAGATGTCCCATTAACCCAAATCCAGTAACATCAGTGCAGGCATTCACTGGAAATTGGTTTAGCACCTCGGCTGCACGGCGGTTGAGTGCACTCATAATTGCAATAGCACGATTTATTGTTTTCTCGTCTGTCAAACCTCGTTTAATAGCGGTTGTGATAATTCCAATGCCTATAGGTTTGGTAAGAATGATTGCGTCGCCAGGTTGGGCGTTAGAATTAGTGAGAATCCGCTTAGGATTAATAACGCCTGTAACTGCCATTCCATATTTGGGTTCTGTGTCGTCCACAGTGTGTCCGCCTATAATGCTGACACCAGCTTCCGTTGCTTTGTCCTGAGCACCTTGGAGAATGCGTTTCAAGATTTCCATGGGTAAACGATTTGATGGGAATCCCACAACATTGAGAGCAAACAGCGGTTTTCCTCCCATAGCATAGATGTCACTAAACGCATTGGCGGCTGCGATGGCCCCAAAATGGTACGGGTCGTCCACGATAGGTGTAAAGAAATCGACCGTTTGGACGATGGCAGTACGATCATCAAGACGATAAACAGCAGCGTCGTCATTCGTTTCCGTTCCCACCAGGATATTCGCATCCTGTGGAACAGGCAAATCTGCCAAAATCTTTTCCAACGCCTGAGGCCGCAGTTTGCAGGGACACCCCAATCCTGCGGTAAAGTGTGTCAACTTGATGTCTGTTAGATCCGTCACAGCGGGAACAACCTCTGTTCCTGAAGGTTTCAACCGTTGAACTGCTCCGGTAATGATTTCAATTGCCCGGTCTATCTCATCTTCAGTCGTCATTTTACCGGTGGAAAATCGCACTGTTCCCATCGCATACTCCATTGGAACATTCATAGCAGTTAGAACCGAGGAGACATCAATGGAGTCCGAATGGCAAGCGGCGCCAGCAGAAGCTGCAATTCCTTCAATTTCGGATAGAATTGTGTCCGCTTCAATATTTACAAAGCTTACACTTAAGGTATTTGGTAGGCGTTTTTCCAGATGACCATTCAGTTTTATCTCTCCCAATCTCTTTTGCAATCCGTTGTACAATCTATCTCGCATAGTTATCATATGTAGGGCGTTCTTTTCCAAATCTAGTTTTGCAATTTCGCATGCCTTCCCCAATCCCACAATCTCCAATGTATTTTCTGTCCCTGCTCTTCTGTTCTGCTCGTGATTAGCGCCATGGATTAGTTTATCTAAATGGGTTCCGTGGCGGATGTATAGGGCACCAATGCCCTTGGGAGCGTATAGCTTATGTCCGGCTACAGATAAGAGATTCACACCCAATTCGTCGATAATTGTAGAAATTTTTCCGACCGATTGAGCTGCGTCTGTATGCATAATAATCCCATTCTGTCTGGCGAGCTTGGCGATTTCCGGAATCGGTTGAATGGTTCCAACCTCGTTATTGGCGTGCATGATTGTGATCAAAATAGTTTGTGGCGTAATAGCTTCTTCCACCTCTGTCACATGCACCAATCCAAAATCATCCACGGGTATGTAAGTTATTTTAAAACCATTTGTTTCAAGATACTTGCAGACCTCAATTACTGCTGGATGTTCAATAGTTGAGGTAATAATGTGATTGCCTTTTTGACGATTGGCGAAAGCTGCTCCCTTGATGGCATAGTTGTTCGATTCAGTTCCACCGCTGGTAAAGATCACTTCATCCGGTTGACAGGTCAGTAGATCAGCTACCTGCTTGCGAGCTTTTTCGACGGCTTTTTTTGTTTGAATCCCGTACCAGTGTGAACTTGATGGATTGCCAAAATGTTCTTCGAGATATGGCCTCATTGCCTCAACAACTTCCGGAGCAATAGGAGTTGTTGCATTATAATCGAGATAAATGGGTTTCATCTGTGACATTCTCTACTATGTTTTATATTAAATTTTATCAATTTCGCCTAACGGATTGATGTATGAAACGTTTGGCATTCAAGGCGTTTCAGTATCAAACTGCTACTAAGTTTATTAAATATACTGCCCTCAAATATAGCACTTTCTGCCAAATGTTTTATATGCCGTGTTACCAACTGGGCGTTTTCTATTTTTCTAATATTCATTTAAAGGTTCTGCCATGTTTTGCACGACAGAACCTTGTTAATAATTGAATTTTATTTAATTCCAAACGGGATTTTCAGATTTACACTAATATTCCTACCAATATTATAATAGCCCGTTCCCTTCAAAGTTGATAAATGGTCTATATAGGTTTCATTCAGCAAGTTATTTGCCTGAACAGACAAAGATACCATCTGATTTACCCATTTTATATCTGTCCCTATTCCAGCATTTAACAAAAAATAGCTGTTGGTTTCCGTTTCAAACATTGCAGGATTATTTTGCTTTGCGGCAAAAAGACCTCCAACTTTGAAAAAAGTATTTTTCAAGAAAGCCAATTTTTGCTTTTGAAATTTGAGTTCAAACCTCATTTTATTTTGAGGAATAAATGGCAGATTGCTTCCGTCATCTTGTTTGCCGATCAGATAAGCATAGCTTGTTTTAAAATTTAACCAGTCAACCGGTAAAACATCAATAGCAAGTTCACTACCATAAATTTCAGCATTGGTTTGCGAGTACCGGTAGATTTTATCACCATTAGCAATTGTATCATCAGTTGGGGCAATAAAAATATAATCGTTAATACTGTTATAAAAACCGGAAACATCAACCATCACAAATTTTGAATGAAAATGGGCACTTAAATCGGCTTCGTAACTACGTTGTGATTTTAATTCGGGGTTTCCCTGCTCGTATCTTACACCATGCATACCGTTTTCCGTTAATTCGGCAATATTAGGTGTTCTGTAAGCAGATGCAATATTTGTGCGCAACAAGATGTTTTTGTTTATTTCATAGGTTGCACCGAGGGAAGCACTTACATTTCCAAAATCAGTATTAACTGCCTCTTTGTTTGTTTCTGTTTTTGTTGATATGGTACGGAAATCATATCTTATACCGGCTTGTGCTTTCAGCTTTTCAAAAAAAGTATGTTGAGCTAATCCAAAAACAGAGAAATCATTCACATCGGCATCTGGCAATACATGATTTGGGGCTTCATTGTTTCTGTTGGTTTTATTAGCTCCTTGCACTCCTACAATATATTCCGAATTTGCTGTTGGTGGCAGATAAGTCTTTACTTCATAGGAAAATGTGTTCAAGTCCATATCAACCATTTCAAAAAACGGCTTATTCTCATCGGTCAGCAATCGCCTGTTGTTCATTTGGTAAGCAGCATTCAAATCAATTTTATAGTTCCTAAGGAATAAGGTATTTCTGGTAGAAATAATATGATTGGTTAAATCCTGATACCAAAGTTTGTTTTCCCTTCCATTTTCGGTTGTTAACGGAACAGCATCACCTACACACATTCCAAGTTTAGGTTGGTTGTAATCATAATACAACTGGAATAGTCCAAAGGATTTGTTTATACCAAAATTGGCTTTAAAACTATTTTCATTAAAACGTGTATTGGGGACATAATCACCGTTTCCATCCCTATAATCAGTATGGCTTTTTATCCCACCACGTAAGCCCCAAAAAATATTTTCGGAACTTCCTTTTATACCAATATTGCTTACTACTCCTTGTGTATTTGAATAGTATTGTATATTGTAATCACCAAGAATTTTTCCTATTGGAGCAGGTTTTTCCTTAATCACATTAATAATGCCACCAACGGCATCTGAACCATAAAGCAAAAAAGCCGGACCTTTAATTATTTCAATGTGGTCAATGCCAAATTCATCAATAATAAAGGGATGGTTTTCCGAAAATTGAAAGTTTTCCATTTTCACACCATTATTGAGCATCAATATGTTAGTCATGGATAAACCTCTGATAACCGGTTTTGCTACACCTGTGCCTTTGGCTATCATATCAACACCTGGTAAACTGGAAAGGGCTTCGATAAAAGTAGGCGTTCCAATTGAGGCAATATCCTTGCTTTTAATTAAATCAATTTTAATAGCATTTTCGTGTTGCGTTGAATACATCCCACCCGAAACCACAACCCCCTCGGCTTGCAATACGGCTGGTTCCATTTTAATGTTTAATATTTTACCGCTATCTCCGGGGAATATAGTTTTAATAACGGTTTTATAACCCACGTAAGAAAATTGGATTTTTATTTCTCCGCTGGGCAAGTTTGTAAGAATATATTCACCGTTTTTATCAGTCAATGTGCCTTTATTTTGTTCAGGAAGATAAACATTGGTAAAAGGCAATACCGTGTTTGTTGTTTCATCGGTTACTCTGCCTTTGATAATGTTTTGGGCAAAACCGATTTGGTTTATCATTGCAAATAGTACAATGAAGACCAAAGAAATTCTTATTTTCATAATGTTATAATATTTTAAGTTGGTTAATACTATTTAGCAAAACCAACTACCTGTTAATAGTTAATAAATTACTGAATTAAAATAAATGTTATAACAGCAATGGATTAAATTGCTATTGCTATAAATTAAGAGATAACAGGTGGCGCCCGCAGGTGGAACGAGTAAAAGGAAAGTATTATACATGCACTTTGGCTGTAAAAAGCAAAGTAATCCGGGGGGAAATAAGGTTTGTCATTGTTAAGCTGACTTTTATCATCAATGAATTCAACAAATTCATAGACACAAACCGGGCATTTTTTATGTTTTTCATTAATTTCCGGTTTGTCCGAAAAAGAAATTTGATAATGTTCATGGTGGACAAACAAAAAATGTGTTGCTTTTATTAACAAGGGACTGAAAAAAACAATCGTCAGGAATATTGAAAGGAGTTTTTTGTATGATATAGTTTTATTCATTATTTTTTAACCAAATCAATGTTAATTTTCTTCTTCGATGCAATTTTATTTCTTTTCTTCGCCTTGCCTATAACGTTTAGTATAAAAAGCGTTGCCATCCCGCAGGGTGGCTATGATTTTTTATACAGTGTTAGGCACTTTTATTTTATACTTTTTAAATATTTGTCAATTTTCATTTCAGTAATTTCACCTTTTTCAATCAATAGTTTTTGAAACTTCTTTAAATCAAAAAGTCTTGGGTTTTCAATTCTCTTAGCTACTATCTTTAAAAGAGATTTTGCCGTTATCAAAGAAGTCGAAACATTAGTCTCAATCATTATATTGTTTATTGCTTTATCAGGATTAGACTCAAATTGACTTGAAACAATTAGCAAATAGATATTTTGAAATCCAGCTTTTGACAAAGGTTCTTTATAAGTCTTAATATACTCAATGAAAGTTCTGTCATCTGTTCCGATTTTATATCCATTACTTCTGGATTTTGAATCAATGATAATTGCAAACCTATGTTTGTGTTCTTTTGCAATTCCGTCTGGATTTCGCCCTGTTCCTTGACCATAGTCAGTTACTTCAAATCCTAATAATTGAAACGCAAGGTTAACCTGTTGTTCAAATTCCCTGAACCTTTCTTCATCATTTGATAATTCATTTAGATTGGAAATAACAGGTGGAATGAATTTGTGAATTTTGTAATCTAACGAAGGGATTGCTGTTTCTTCTTTTTTTGTGGATTCTACAGCTTGCTTATTAGGAATTAATTCAAGAACATCACTCCAGTCCATATTGCCTGCATAATGCTCAAGAAAAGCGTAAGGAATATCAGCCCATTTTAATCCATGAGTTCTTTTAATGTTTCCAATTTCAGGTTTACACTTATTAAATTGCCAGTCAGCTATGGTGGGTAACTTGCTCTCTTTTCGTGTTAAATCACCCCATTGACTGAGAATTTCAGGTAATGTGATTTTTTCAGTTGAAAATACATTTGGAGTATCTCCAGCTTCTGCCACAAGTTTTGTGAATGCACTACTTCCAAATACCGCTTCCAACTTTCTTCTTGAAATGCCCGATTCGCTATAGAATGTTCTTGAAGAGGGAACCTTTCCTAAATGATTTTTTAGGTTGTTATATTCCGTTACTAAATCTTCTTTTGAATATTCCATAAATATTTCTTCCTATTGTGCCTAACATCCCAACATACGCATTGCGTTTATTGCGAATATATGTTTATTTTTTACTTCGTTTATTGCGTAATATCCCTTTATTAGTATGAAAAAACAAGAAATAATCAATAATTATACAAAACAATTGTCAATCGAAAATTATTCAGAGCAAACAATTAAAGGTTATTTGTCAGCTTTAAAATTATTCCTTGAATTCATAGAGAAGTTAAATGTAAATAGAATTACAGAGAAAGAAATTCAAGACTACTTATTCTATTGTAAAACAAAGAAAAACTACTCATTTTCTACTATGAGACAAGTTATTTCTTCAATTCGCTATCTTTATAAAAATGTATTACGACAACAAATCCCCGAAAGTCTAAATCTTACATTACGCAAACCCAATAGTTTGCCGGTTGTGCTTTCTAAAACTGAAATTATCAAAATTTTGCAAGCAACCAATAATCTAAAACATAAAACTATACTATTATTGATATATTCCGCTGGATTGAGATTGGGGGAATTAATCAATCTCAAGCTTGGGGATTTAAACTCTGAGTCGATGAAAATTCATGTACAGCAAGGGAAAGGGAAAAAAGATAGATATGTAATGCTATCGGAAAATGTTTTAGAAGTAGTAAGAAAATATTATCAAACCTATAAACCTAAAGAATATATTATTGAAGGACAAAAAGGATGGAAATATAGTCCTAAAAGCGTTCAAAGTATTTTTAAGGCAGTATTAAAAAAAGCAAAAATTAAAAAGAAAGCCTCAGTTCATACCTTAAGACATAGCTTTGCAACGCATCTTTTGGATGATGGTACTGATATTCGCTACATCCAGGAATTGCTTGGTCATAAAAGACTTGAGACAACTCAAATATATACTCATGTATCTTCCTACTCAATTAACAAAATTAAAAGTCCCGCAGATACGCTAATATTCGATTAAATACAATGACCAACATCAAAGATATAATAGTCGAAGATAAAAAAGCATTTCCAATTTTAAAAATTGCGGGGGAATTGGGCGCAAACCACAAATTAAAAGTATTTGTTGTTGGAGGATTTGTACGTGATCTCTTTCTAAATAGAAAATCAATTGAAATAGATCTAATGGTTGAGGGCGATGGTATAAAATACTCTCAATTATTAGCAGATGAGTTAGGTGTAAAAAAGATTGTTCCATTCAAAGAATTTGGTACCGCTAAAATTCCATATCCAAAGATGGAAATTGAGGTTGCCTCCGCTCGCGTAGAAGATTATGATTTATCTTCCCGTAAACCTAAGGAAGTAAAATATACTGATATCTTTGGTGATCTTAAACGTCGTGATTTTACAATTAATGCAATGGCGGTTGATTTGCTGCCAAAAACATTTGGTAATCTATATGACCCATATAATGGCATAACCGATTTAAAGGCGAAGCAATTAATTACTCCACTTAACCCTGATGAAACATTTTCAGAAGATCCTTTGCGCATGATGCGTGCGGCAGTATTTGCAAGCCGGTTTAATTTTGAGATTGATGACATATGCCTAAACTCGATGCAGAAACAAGCGAGTCGCATCCAAATAGTATCATGGGAAAGAATCACTGCGGAGTTGATTAAAATATTGGAAACCGATAAACCTTCAATTGGATTGATCATCTTACAAAATACCGGCTTAATGAAATACGTATTCCCTGAAATTGATATTATGGTTGGAATGGAACAACCAAAGGAGTGGCATCATAAGGATATATTTTTCCATACACTTCAGGTAGTAGATAATGCTGCAAAATTATCAAAAAAAGTTGACTTACGCTTCGCTGCCCTTGTCCATGACATTGGTAAACCAAAAACACGCCGAATCTCAAAATCTAAAGGATTTACGTTTCACGGTCATGATGACCTTGGTGCACGTATGTTACATAAGATTGCTAAACGTATGAAGTTATCTAATGACTTACGTGACTATTTGGTAAAAATGACAATGTTGCATTTACGTCCAATCGCTTTAGCGAAAAAGGAAGTGACAGATTCCGCTGTTAGACGATTAATGGTTGCCGCAGGTGATGAAACTGATGACCTGCTAACATTGTGCCGTGCAGATATAACTAGCAAGAATCCTGAACGCGTATTACGATATATGGGCAATTTTGAGCGAGTAGAAAAATTCATGCAGGATGTAGTGGAACGCGACAAATTGAAAGCGTTCCAATCGCCTGTTAGAGGTGATGAAATAATGAAAGTATGTGGGTTGACTGAAGGTAAAAAAGTCGGAGCAATAAAATCTGCTATTGAAGATGCTATCCTGGATGGTAAAATTGAAAATTCCTACGAAGCCGCTTATGAATACTTTATCAAAATTAAAGAAGAATTCTGTTAATCGTCTGTTAGTGTAAAAACTATTTCAGTTATATAATTATTTGCCTGTATTGTAACTGAAACTCCACTTAATTGTAATTGTAGCGGTACATCGTATTGTTCTTTATTGCCAGTTACGAATCCTACTTCATGATTTGGAATATCAATATAGTTTTTACCCCCCTTTATGTTGCCTCTGCCATATCCATTACCAGTACGATGAATCCAAATAAGAATATTATCATTCCAGACGATATTGTTTTTTTTTACGGATACTGCCCACTTGTGATTGTGAGTTACATTTAGATATAATTGATTTACACTACTTTCGTAGGTTCCTGAAAAATCTTCCCCCGCTTCAGTAATAGCTGATGTTGGGATAGTATAATTCCATTGTCCGGTGATATTAATAGATTGGGCATTAGCATTGTTTGTTAAGAACAATATAATAAGTGTGTATAAAAGATTTTTCATTTAATTGCTAAATG
>JAHJCW010000304.1 GCA_018812885.1 bacterium
ATATTCCGGTATTAGTACTTGATCGACCAAATCCTATTGGGAATAAAGTTGATGGTCCTGTTCTTGAAAAAAAATTCAAATCGTTTATTGGACAATATCCAATTCCAATCCAATATGGTACGACAGTCGGTGAATTGACAAAAATGATAATTGGTGAAAATATGATTGATCCAACACCTGAATTAATTGTTGTGCCAATGGAGAATTATAGAAAAAATTACTACTACGATCAGACGCATCTACCATGGACTAATCCATCGCCCAATATACCGGATTTAGAAACAGCTATCATTTATCCCGGCTTATGTCTTATTGAAGCGACCAATGTCAGCGAGGGGCGCGGCACTTATTCACCATTTAAAAAAATTGGTGCTCCTTGGATTGATGCAGATAGTTTAACTAACTATCTGAATGAACAAAATTTACCGGGAGTAATTTTTAAACCAATTATGTTTACACCAGTGTCTATTCCATCTATGGTAAAATATCCTAAATTCGAAAATAAAAATTGTAATGGCGTCAAGATTAGCGTTGCCAACCGTGGTAATTTTAATAGTATCTTAACAGGTGTATCAGTTCTTTGGGCAATAAATAAATTGTATCCGGATAGTTTAGTTATCAATAAAGATTTTATGGAAAAACTTTGGGGCTCAGATAATTTATATTTACAGCTTCAGGACAGGAAAACACCTAGCGAAATCATCAATTCATATCAAAATGAATTAAACAATTTTAAACAAATTCGTAATAAATATTTGATCTATGATTAAAATCGATTTTCTATGTTCTAAGTTTTAGATCATTCAATCGGAACAAATTTATATATCATAATTCCGTCAAATGATGGTTCTCCTACATTAAAATAATAGTCTAATAAGTCAACTCTTACCGTTTTACCGGCATCTGCTGATGCATGTATTAAATCTTTTTTATCAATTAAGATTCCCTCGTGGGCGATTACTAAACCATCTTTGAAATAGGATTTTCGTATAAAAGCAATTCCGCAAATCTCAGGTAATATTTCTAATAATTCCGAACCAATTTCATCGTTTGGAATATAAGATAATTGGATTTTTTTTGACCAATCCAACATCAATAATTCAGAACCATCTTCTTTTACATTTAATACTATATCAACAATTTCTAATTCAGTTGTATCTACTAATTCGTTGGTAATATTTATCGTGTATGGATTTGATAGAATTCTATCGGATGTAAAATGCCAACGCGATTTATAAGTTGGAATATGATTACCCTCTTTATCAATTTTATAATGGATTTTAATGATTTTCTCGCGGACTTCATCCCATGTTTTACTTTGTGCTAAAGAGAGACTTGTTAGTATATGTACCGTACAATCAGATACATCTAATCGAATTATTGGATCGGTGTCAGGTGGTACCTCCTCACCTAACTTAAATAATTCATACGGTGTGCCAATTCTCCACAATGTAATTGCCTTTAGTCGTTCTTCAAAATTTGGATATCGTTTATAGAACTCCGGTAAAATATTTGTTATTTCAGATTCACTAAGTAGCCAAGGATTAGGTAAAGTATCGATCCATTGTCGATTCTCTGTCTCGCCACTGCAAGAAGTTATAATTATTAAAAGTAAAACATTTAATAATTTGAATATTCTAATCAGCATTCCAATCCTTGCGCCACTTTAAATTTGGATTCATTTCTCTAAACCCTAGTGACTCATATACGGCAGAGTGTATTCGTTGCCGCCAATCATAATATTTTGGATCTTTCCATTCACGATACGGTTGTACCGCATTTGTCAGGAGAATCACAAATATTTCATTCTGAGGATCGATCCAAAGTGAGGTACCGGTAAATCCGGTATGGCCGAAACTACGGTCGGATAAATAAACTCCACCAGATGATTCATCTGTTGGACTATCCCAACCTAAACATCGGTTATGATCAATGGAATTGTAAGGTTGCGTGAACAGGTCAACAGTTTCTGAATTAAATATGATTTTACCGTCATATTTGCCTCTATTCAACATCATTTGAGAGAAAATTGCCAAGTCATCAGCCGTAGAAAAAAGTCCTGCATGTCCTACTACACCACCTAAACTGTAAGCATTTTCATCATGAACATAACCATGTATGAATTTTCCGTCAGCCTGACTGTATTCCGTCGGCACAATACGATTCAATTTCTTTTCAGATGGATTATAATAAGTATCCATCATTCCTAAAGGAATAAAAATTTCATCTTCGGTAAATTGATCTAAAGATTGTCCGGAAACTCTTTCAACTATTTTACCAAGCAAGATAAAACCAACATCTGAATAAACCATCTTTTCTGCGGGCTTTGACTCCAGTTTAGTTTTAAATACAGAATCCATTCGAGTTGAGTAATCGCCTTCAATTTCATAATATAATTTAAATGGAGGAAGTCCTGATGTATGGGTCAGTAACTGTTTAATTGTTACCAATTTACGATTATTAATATCTTTTAATTTTTGATCGATAAATTGCGGTATATATTTACCAACCGGATCATCTAGCTTAATTTTTCCTTTATCATGCAATTTCATTATTGCTGAAGTAGTAGCGACAACTTTTGTAAGTGATGCTAAATCAAAAATATTTCCTAGTCCGGTTGGCTTTTCTTTTGTATAAGTGTGATATCCAAATGCTTTATTTATAAATATCTTTCCATCTTTTGCTGCTAATAGCACGCCACCCGGAAATGCAGAATCAACAACTGCTTCATTCAATAATTTTGACAGATTATTAATTTCTGCGCCAACTTCATAAGGCATAACTGTTTGCAATTTTTTTCCGCTATTAACAGCTGATTTTTGAAAATATTTCGGAGATTTTTCTAAAGAAATCCCGCTACCACGTTTGGCGATATCAGGAATATTAATCGGCAATTTACCGTAAGAACCATTAAGCCCTAATATTACCCTGGCTCCTGCTTCTTGTAAATTAGAATGGTTTTCCCAGGCACAGAAGAAAGTAGAGACATTTGGGAAATCCCTAATAATATAGGGATTTCCGTAACTAACCATTATGCTATTTTTTGTTTTTTCCAAAAGCATATTAATAAATTTTGTTTGATTTTCATTTAATACTATAGTTCCCTTTGATGCACTTGGCTTTGCAAAAATATTAATAATAACCGTACTATTTTCCTTTATTTTATTGGCAATTATTTTCAAATAATCAAAATCATCCGATTCATCAATTACATATGAATTGATATTGATTAAATTTGTCAAAAGTGTTTTTGTCGCAATAGATTGAGTATGATTAAAACTGCTCCCATAAATATCAATCACACTAATCGCTTGGCCATTTAGATAATTTACCGGGATAAGATTATTATCATTTTTTACAATGGTAATTGATTGCTGTGCAATTTTTCCCGCAATGCTATGTAACTCTGTAGTTCCCATATTCCTTTGCATAGTTTTAAAATTGGAATTTTTCGAAAAATGCAATCCTGCCTTCTCTTTTAATTTCAACATTTGTAAGGCGGCTTCATCAATTCGATTTTGTGTAATGATTCCCTTATTCACCGCATTTTCGATTATATCAATCGAATTGCGATAATTATTTTTTTGGATAATGATATCACATCCGGCATTAATTGCATTAATTAAAGCATAATCGTAGGAGAATCCATTGGTAATTCCGCCCATGTCCATTGCATCGGTTACAACCGCACCTTTAAAACCAAGTTTTCCTCTTAATATATCCTGAATCCAAAACTTTGATAAAGTTGCCGGTGTATTGCTGTTTGGCTGAAAATCTGGGGCGATTAAATGTGAAACCATTACGACATCGACTCCGGCGTCGATTACCTTTTTGTAGGGTGCTAATTCTACCGACCATAAACGAACTGAATCACTTGGAATTGTAGCAAGCGATTTGTGAGAATCAGTTTTGGTATCACCATGCCCCGGGAAATGTTTGGCGGTTGCTAACATACCACCGGCATGTAACCCATGAATATTTTGCACAGCGTAATCAGCAACCATGGTGGGATCATCGCTGAAAGCGCGGGTATTTATTATCGGATTATCGGGATTATTATTCACATCAACTACCGGTGCTAAATTCCAATGAACACCAACACTGCGCCCCTCTAATGCCACAATTTTTCCGGCTTCAAAGGCATTTTGCGGATCGCCGATAGCGGCGATTGCCATTGACGGTGGAATTTGTGTTCCTTCCGGGAAGCGCTGTTGAATACCGTTTTCAATATCCATATCTACAATAATTGGAACTTTGGATTTATGCTGTAATGTGTTCAACATCGTGATCGAAAGTCCGGTATTACCACTCCACAAATGGATTCCACCGATGCCATCAGTTTCCACTAATTTATTAATCTCCTGCCACTGCTTGTTTTCACTATTGCGAAAATCTAAATGCATAGAATAAATCAGCATTTGCGAGATTTTCTCTCGCAGAGATAATTCTTGGAGTGTCTGCTCAGCCCAAGATTGCTTAATTTCCACTAATTGCGGTGGAGTACAAGAGTAAGTAATTAAAAATAATATTACTGAATAAATTATGTTTTTTATTGTCATCTATTTATGAATATCTGATTTAAATTGAGATGATATGTGTCTAATTTAATACTAATTAATTTTAAAATTCTTTATATCAGATGATGAAAATAAAAATTATTCCACTTTTTTTTCTTATAGTTCAATTATTATTTAGTCAAAATATGTTTAATGCCATTGTCAAGGATGCAAAATCTCAGGAAGCATTAATTGGAACAAATGTTTTTATCGATTCTCTTAAAATTGGCGCTATTACTGATACGAATGGAATAGTTGAAATCTCTGGTATTCCCGACGGTATTTTCACTATAAAATTTTCTTATATCGGTTATAATATTGCTCAATTAAGCATTTCATTTCCCACTAAAAATACTGATAAAGTACCTATAATTTATTTAGAACCGCTAGCAATAGAGTCGCGAGATATATTTGTAACTTCCACACGAACTAATGGTGTAATTGATGATATTCCGATACGCGTGGAAGTTTTAGGGTTAGAAGAGATCAGGGAAGAAACTGCAATAAAACCAGGTAACATTTCTAAATTATTGAGCGAGTCATCCGGAATTCAAGTTCAGCAAACATCGGCAATAAATGGAAATGTAAGCTTCCGTATGCAGGGTTTGCCAGGAAAATATACCCAGTTATTAATAGATGGTTTCCCGCTGTATAGTGGTTTTTCTTCGGGTCTTTCGCTACTACAAATTCCACCTTTAGATCTACTGCAAGTTGAGGTAATCAAAGGTTCATCTTCTGCGCTTTTTGGGGGAGGCGCAATTGCAGGAATTATTAATTTAGTTTCCAAGAAACCAACTGTTACACCGGAATGGGTAACAATTGTTAATCAAACTCACAAAAAGGGTACAGATTTTAGCTCGTTTTTTACCAATCAACATAAAAAATTCGGGCTGACATTTCTTGCTAATCATAGCCGACAAGAAGCATTTGATGTTGATAATGATGGTTTTTCTGATTTACCTGAATTTCAATTGACCACTTTCAATCCTAAATTATTATATTACTTTAATGATGCAACTACACTCATGTTTGGAATATCTTATTCGACTGAAAATCGTAAAGGCGGAGATATTTATGCAATACATAATACCCCCGACTCAGTTCATGCTTTTATCGAAAACAACAAATCAAATAGATTTACTTTTAAAAATAGCACTAATGATTTTAAGCGAAGTATTTTGGTTACTAATAATAAATTCGAGGGCGAGCAAAAATCTATTTATTCCGATTTATCATATCTTATAAAAACAAAAACCCATGATATTGTTTTGGGGGCTAGCAATCTTACAGATACTTTTAATGATAATAGTAAACTTCCTTATCCTTCTGAATCATTAGATTACAATTATTTCACCGCCGGTATTTTTGCTCAAGATGATTGGGAAATAAATCAAAATATTATTATTCAAACAGGTGCACGAACTGACTATAATAATAGATACGGAATATTTGTTTTGCCACGTTTTTCTGCATTATATAAATTTTCTGAAAAATTAAATGCCAGAATAGGATATGGCTCCGGCTATAAAATACCTACCGCATTTACAAGTGATACTGAAGCAAACGCTTTTAAAAATACAACGCCTGTTTTACTTGAAATGGAATCCGAAAATTCACATGGAATGAATCTAGACTTAAGTTATAAATTTCTTATGAATGAATTTATATTTGCTTTAAATCAAGCATTCTACTGTACAAAAATAAATAATGCGCTTGTTCTACAACCTGATTCGTTAGTAAAGGGTATTCTAATGTATGAAAATGCTAATTCCTCCCTTGAGACAAAAGGATTTGATACTAATATCAAAGTGGGATTAGATGAACTGGTATTATTTATTGATTACACTTATACTGATGTACAGAAGAATTATGATAAAACAAATCCACATTTAGAATTGACTCCATTGCATAAATTGAATATGACCTTAACTTTTGAAAAAGAACAACATTGGCGAACCGGAATAGAAGCATTTTATACTGGCAAACAATTTTTAAAAGACAATACACAATCCGATGATTATTGGATATTTGGTATCATGTTTCAGAAGATATATAAAAAATTCTCTATCGTGGGGAATGTTGAAAACATATTTGATATTAGACAAACAAAATATGAGCAGATCGTCATTGAGCCGTATAGTAATCCAACATTCAGACAAATATATGCACCATTAGATGGAATTGTTGCTAATATTGCTTTGGAATTAAAATTATATTGACGTGTAAAATATTAGTGCATAATTCAGCATTAATATGATGGCATAACAGTTGGTATAACATTGGATATGACATCGTAATTTTTGTATAATTCTACTTAGTTAAATACGTATTTAATGAAATCAGCCGTCAAAATAATTAATCTTAAGACTATCAATAGCAACCAAATCATCAATCTCCCTGAACATTTGAACGGGGAATTATCAAATTCTAAATCAGATTTGATTTTATTAATTGATGATATAAATAACCCTGTTAAATTAAAAAATTCCTGCATTGATCTAATGCAAATAGCAATGGAAAATAATCATCAAGCAGGAATGGTATATGCTGATTACGAGATAAATGATAACAAAAATATCGAAGAAGTACATTTAATAAAACATCATGTTGGCAGAGTTCGTGATAATCAAGATTATGGGAGAGTGTTTTTATTCCGTAAATCCTTTATAGAGCAAGTTGGTGGATTCAATGAATCCTTAAAATATAATTATTTATATGATATCCGATTAAAATTATCAGAAATCTCAGAAATTGTCCATATTGCAAATAAAACAGTCCCGTCTACGCTAAAGCTACGATTGACAGGCGGATCACTATATCAAGTTACCGCATCCAAAGAAAAAACTAATGTATTTGATTATTTACTCTCAGATAAAAATGTACAAAGAGAAGCTGAAAATGTTTTAACTGACCATTTAAAACGAATTGGTGCATATTTATCACCTAAAGAAATATTTGATAAAAGACCAGCCTATTTGGCTAAGCCAACCAAGCAAGCATCCATAATTATACCGGTCAATAATCGTCCTGATTTTATTGTAGAAGCAATTGAAAGTGCTCAGAAACAAACTATTCAAGATATAGAAATTATTGTAGTAGTAAATGGTGGAGAAAATGATCCGACCAACCAATCTGTAAAAAGGTATTTGAATGGTGGTGATAAATATTCTGACGATAATCCTGCAGTTAGATTAATTACAACTGATATCAATAATATTGGTTTTTGCTTGAATATTGGTGTTAAAAACGCACAGGGAGAATATTATATCCAACTTGATTCTGACGATCGTTTAAAACCGAATGCTGTAGAAAAGATAATACAAAAATTCGAATCAGATTCAACGATTGGGATGGTAATCGGGTCTTATGAAGTATGGCAAAAACTTGATAATGGTGAAATAATACGAGAAAATAATATTCCTATTGTGACTCATTCGGAATGGACGGAAGAAAACGGTCGGAATAATTTGTTGAGGATTAATGGTGCCGGTGCGCCACGTGCGATTCCGATTCAACTCATTAAAAATATTGGATTTTTTGATATGAATGAAAATCCGTTCGTTCGTAATTATGGCGAGGATTATGATATGGTTTTACGCATCAGCGAAAAGTATAAAATTGGGCGTATTTATGACCCAATCTATGAAGTAATCCGACACTCCGGTGGAACCGACCACTCTATCGATCAAAATACAGTTAATCGTAATGATGAAGCTAAAGATTGGATGCGGAAAGAAGCAATTTTAAGGCGGATAGCTCAAAATAAATGAATGGCTCACCCACAATAATTGGTATTGATGGTGGCGCCACTAAGGTAATTGCTCATATTGTCAAGGTATCTCAAGACGGTCGAATATTCATACTTGGTAAACAAAATTCTGTAAAAGAATATCATAATTATCCTGATTTTCAACCGGAATTCAAGCCTGTTAATCTTTCAATTCAATTGGAGCAAATTCGAGATAATAATATTGTACTGACTCCTGATGAAAGAAAACAATCAAAAGCATATTATAATGCATTTATCGATTCAATAACTAATTTAGTTGAACTCACTAAAGCAGAAATTATGCTGATTGGAATTGGTATGCCTGGTATCAAAACCGCGAATCAGCGCGGTATCGCCGTGATGGCAAACGGTCCACGCATGCCAAACCTTACAATAGAAATTGAGCAGAGACTATCAACTTCAGG
>JAHJCW010000305.1 GCA_018812885.1 bacterium
CTAACGGGAGGAATCGCCATTTAGCGATATGGAAAGTGCAACAGAAAATATACCGTCCTGTATATTGCGGGATAAGGGTGAAAAGGTGGTGTAAGAGACCACCAGTTCCTAATGCAAATTGGGAAGCTTGTAAACCCCACTTGGTGTAAGATTAAATAGTTCTCAAGATGTTGTTCGCATCGCAGCCTTATTTTTTTAAGCTTGAGAGACGGGTAGATTGCTAGAGCTCAATTGCGAAATTGAGTCCAGATGAATGGTCATCATTTCGACATTATTGTCGAGATACAGAACTCGGCTTATAAACCAGCTCAATATGATATAACCTCTATTATTCTAATTAGAATTCCTTATCATTGAATGTTAATTATTCCGTAATCTTAACCTAAGATATTAATCCTTGAATTATCAATACTTTATTATTTAAATAGCAAAAAATTGAATTTATTAAATCTATGAATTGGCACTTTCTGAATCCTGATCCCAAATTAGTAAACCGGTTAAAAAGCGAATTTAATTCGTCTGAAATTATTGCCAGAGTTTTAGCCAATAGAGGAATAGAATCTGTTGAAAGTTCAAAAACATTTTTTAATCCACAATTAGATCAACTTCACAATCCATATGATATGCAAGATATGGATAAAGCAACTGACAGGGTGATGGAAAGTATCAGCGCAAACAAAACGATCATGATATATGGTGATTACGATGTTGATGGTACAACCGGAGCATCAATGTTATACTTAGCGTTAACGGAATTAGGAGCGAACATAACACCTTATATTCCTAATCGCGAAAGTGAAGGATACGGATTATCAACAGTTGGAATTGATATAGCCGCTGAGTTGGGAGTGGATTTGATCATATCCTGTGACTGCGGAATAAATGCTTTTGAACCAATAAAATATGCAAATTCATTAAAAATTGATGTAATAATAACCGACCATCACATTCCTGATGATACACTTCCGGAAGCTTTTGCTATATTAAACCCTAAACGTACTGATTGTGATTATCCTTTTAAAAATCTTTGCGGAGGCGGTGTAGCATTTAAATTAGTATGTGCCTTAACAGAAAAAATGAACCAACCTATAGACTTAATGCATAAATATTTGGATTTAGTAACTTTAGGTACTTGCGCAGATATGGTTACAATCAAAGATGAAAATCGTGTTATTGTAAAGCATGGATTGAAATTATTAGCCAATGACAGTAAGCCCGGTATTACAGCTTTATTGAAATTAGTTGGCTTAGAAAATAAATCAATTTCAGTTGGACAATTAGTATTTGGTGTAGCACCAAAGATTAATGCAGCCGGTCGCTTAGGCGATGCAAACCGTTCAGTTGAATTGCTGACTACATCTAATAAGCAACGTGCTAAGTCTTTGGCCGATGAATTAATGCAAGAGAATCAAAAACGCCAAATTATCCAGCAAGAGGTAGTTGACGCAGCATTTAATATGATTCATGCTAATATTGATTTAAAAAACGAAAGGGCTATTGTTTTGGCAGGTAAAGAATGGCATCCGGGCGTTATTGGGATAGTTGCTTCAAAGGTCAAAGAGGAATTTCACCGCCCTGCCGTAATAGTTTCCTATGATAAAAATGGCATTGGTAAAGGATCCGCGAGAAGTATTTCAGGGCTTGATTTATATGATGCATTAGCCGCCTCATCTAAACACCTTATTGATTTTGGCGGACATGCGATGGCAGCCGGATTGACCGTTAAGGAAAAATCCTTTAATGATTTCAAAAAAACATTCATAGAATATGTTAACAATACAATCAATGACGAACATTTAATCCAATCGATTAAATTGGAAGGTGTTCTTAAATTAAAAGATATTAATAGCAGGTTTATTGATTTTTTAAATAAATTGGCACCTTATGGTCCTGGTAATATGAGACCAAGTTTTGCTTCAAAAAAAGTAGAAATAGTAGGAAATCCACGGGTAGTTGGTAATGGCGATCATATTATTTTTAAAGTTCGTCAGAGTCAAAAAGTAATATCTGCTATCGGATTTAATATGTCAGAGCATTACGAAAAATTAATCAAAGGACTATCAGTAGATTTAGCGTATGTTGTAGAAGTAAATGAGTGGCAAGGGAGAGAATCAGTACAGCTGAACGTTCGCGATATTAAAATGAGTGATAAATTAAAAGGATTATGATGAGGAAGACAAAAATTTCCGGTATTGGACACTATGTTCCAGAAAATATTGTAACTAACAAAGAGCTTGAAAAGCTTATGGATACGAGCGATGAATGGATTGTAACTAGAACTGGAATTCATGAAAGACGTTGGGTGGATTCGAGAATAGGTACTTCAGATTTAGCAGTGAAAGCGGCGGAAAAAGCGCTCGATATGGCAAAAGTTTCAGCAAAAGATATTGATCTCATAATATTTGCCACTCTGACCTCTGATTATAATTTTCCTGGTTCCGCAGTACAAGTTCAAGATAAAATGGGTATGGATACAATAGGTGCTTTTGATATTAAAGCTGCCTGTTCTGCCTTTATATATGGATTATCAATTGGCGATCAATATGTAAAAACCAGTCAAGCTGATAATGTGTTAGTGATTGGAGCAGAAATCCAATCCACAGGAGTGGATATATCAACCAAAGGTCGTGATATGGCAGTATTATTTGGTGATGGAGCCGGAGCTGCTGTGCTACAACCTTCGAATGGCAGTAGTGAAATATTATCAACACATATACATTCTCAAGGAAAATATTTGAAGGAATTGTGGGTAGAAGTCCCAACTTCGATTGAATCACCATGCATAACAAAAGAAATGATAGATGAAGGGAGACATTATCCTCAAATGAACGGAAGAGAAGTATTTCGTCATGCTATAACTCGTTTCCCTGAAGTTATTATGGAAGCTTTAAATAAGAACAATTTAACTATCGATGATGTTAATATGTTCATTCCGCATCAAGCTAATCTGAGAATAACTCAATCAGTTGCCAAAAGACTGGGTGTTGGAATGGATAGAATGTATAGTAATATTGAAAGATACGGAAATACCACAGGTGCTTCCATCCCTATCGCTTTAGCGGAAGCGTATCAGGAAGGAAAAATTAAAAAGGATGATATTGTAATTTTAGCTGCATTTGGCTCTGGTTTTACGTGGGCTTCAGCTGCAATACGGTGGTAATTTTGCAAACATTATATTTTATTAAATAGAGGAATAAATGGACAAGTTGTTTTTTACCGATGAACATGAAATGCTTAGGTCAATGGCAAAAGATTTTGCAAAAAATGAAATAGAACCGGTTGCTCAAAAATTAGATGAAGAAGGTAAATTCCCTCGCGACTTGGTTGATCAAATGGCGGAATTAGGATTATTGGGAATACCTGTTCCTGAAAAATATGGCGGTTCAGGCATGGATACAATTGCCTATACGGCTGCAATTATTGAAATAGCAAAAGCAGATGCATCACTAGCCATTACAATGGCGGCTCACACGTCTTTGGGAACTATGCCTATAGTTTTATCTGGATCGGAAGAACAAAAATTAAAATATGTTCCAGATCTAGCTTCCGGTAAAATGTTAGGTGCTTTCGGTTTAACCGAACCTGGAGCTGGTAGTGATGCTGGTGCTACCCAAACTACCGCAGAACTTAAAAATGGTGACTATATTATTAATGGAAGTAAAATATTTATAACGAATGCTGGCGAAGCTGGGTTACTAAGTTTAACTGCTCAAGTAGTTAAAGATGGTGAAAAATTGGGTGTAGGAGCATTCCTAGTACCAATGGATACCGAAGGTTTAGAGATCATGCCTAAGGAAAAGAAAATGGGTTGGCGTGCCAGCGATACGCGTCAATTGTTCTTTAATAATATGCGCGTTCCTGCTGAAAATATGATTGGTAACCCTTCGGATGGATTCCGTACATTTCTAAAAACATTGGTTGGTGGTAGAATATCAGTAGCGGCTTTAGCGGTTGGTACAGCTGAAGGCGCTTATGAGAGAGCGCTAAAGTATTCAACTGAACGTGAGGCCTTCGGTAAACCGATATATAAATTTCAACCAATCAGTTTTAAATTAGCGGATATGGCGACACAAATTGAAGCTGCAAAATTGCTTGTTTATCATGCCGCTTGGTTAAAAGATCAAGGTGTAGAAATGCTCAAAGAAGCAGCAATGGCTAAATTATTTGCTAGCGAAGTTGCTATGGATGTGACCACAGAGGCAATACAAGTTTTTGGTGGTTACGGCTATGTGAAAGAATATGATGTTGAAAGATATTTTAGGGATGCCAAGGTACTGGAAATAGGCGAAGGTACAAGTGAGATACAACGAATTGTTATCAGTCGTGCGATAATTAAAAATGCACTTAATTTATGATTCGAAGGAATAACAAATTTTCATTAAATAAATTCAAGACCGATTTTCTACATCGGTACCGTTGGCAAATATTAACATTTTTAGGCTTAATAATTGTTTCATCCATTTTTTTTCCGCGCGGAAAATCTTTACAATTTACTTATCAGAAAGATAATATTGCCCGAGAAACAGTTATTGCTCCGTATACGTTTCCAATTTTAAAACCTGATAAAAAACTTCAGGAAGATATTGCTGAAGCTTTGAACTCAGAACCGGCATTATTTAATAGAAGCCAAGAAGTCGTTGATATTCAAATACAAAAGATAAACAATTTATTTTTATTGATAAATGATATCCAAGTTGGTCAAAATAAATTAGCCCTGTCTACAAATAAAGTATTCAGATTACGCTATGAAACTGCTTATCAAGAAGCGGTTTCAGAGTTTAATGCTGATAGTGTTCAACTATCACTATTAAAAGCAACATTTACAAATGAATATTCAATTGATCATGAAAACACAAATTGGAAATCAATATTGTGGGATTCGGATAGTGAAAAACTTAGATATCCATTAGATAAATTTAAAAATGATATAATTAAAATTTGCAGGAATCGTTGGTCAGAAGGTATATATGATATCCCTTTGTCTGATATAACAAGTGATGAAGTGTTGATTAGCCAAGGCGAAATTCCTATTTTAGTTAAACCGGCTGATTATAATGATCTGGAAAAAGCATGGACAAAAGCACGAATAGAAGTAAATAATCTATATTCCGGGAATAATCAAGTGTTGCGGGACATTGGATATGACATTGTAGTCAAATTAATGCTTCCCAACCTGATATATGATAAAGAAACAACCGAAAGACGACGAGATGTAAAATTAAATCGAGTTCCGAGGTATCAGGGAACAGTACTCGAAAATGAAAGGATAGTTGAAAAAAACACGAGAATAACTGATGACGTTCTTTTAAAACTTAAATCATTAGAAGCAGCGATGGGAAAATCTGATGGATTTGCTGGCTGGGGGCAATTATTTCTTGAGTATATTGGGAAATTTATTATAATAGGAGTTGTGCTGTCATTCTTTTTCACTTTCCTGTTGCTATATAGAAAGGATACTTTTTTAAACAGCAGATTAGTTTTACTTATAGCTATTCTTTTTACATCCACAATCGCATTAGCTTATTTATTTTATGTACAACTGGATTTCTCTGAATATCTGATCCCGGTTGTTGTAACTGCTATGACTTTGACAATTCTTTTTGATGCTCGAATCGGGTTTATGGGAGCGACTACAATTGTTTTATTAATAGGAATGATGATTGGAAACAATATTGACTTTATAATTGTCATGTTGTTTACCTCATCAATTGCGATGTATAATGTTCGGCAACTTCGTACTAGAAGCCAAGTATTTACCACGATATTTTCATTATTAGGAGCAAGTATCCTTGTAATAATTGCTATTGGTATATTTAAAAATGAAAGTTGGGATACGATAAAAATTGATTTAATGTATTTGTCTATCGTTAGTGTATTGGCACCAATAATAACTTATGGATTAATAGGTTTGTTTGAAATTGGATTTGGCGTGACAACAGATTTAACACTGCTTGAACTTTTAGATTTTAATAATCCACTATTAAAGCGATTACAGCAACAAGCAAACGGTACATTTAATCATAGTGTGGTTGTTGGAAATCTTGCGGAAGGTTGCTCTGATGCGATTGGTGCCCATGCCTTGCTTTGTAGAGTTGGTGCTTATTATCATGATATAGGTAAGCTGAAAAATCCGGAATATTTTATTGAAAATCAATTTTCTGGAGAAAGTAAGCACGATAAAGTGACCTGGACTATGAGTGCCAAGGTTATACGAAATCATGTTAAGGAAGGATTGCGTTTGGCGAATGAATATGGGTTACCAAAAGTTGTACAAGACTTTATTGCCACTCATCACGGAAACACCAGAGTAGAATATTTTTATCGCCAAGCATTGGCAGAAGTTAAGGATCCATCTGAAATTGATGAGAACGCATTCCGTTATCCCGGGCCTAAACCACAAACTAAAGAAACCGGTATATTAATGATTTGTGAATCAATTGAAGCGGCAGTTCGATCCATAAAAGATCCAGATATTGTAAAAGTCGAAGATATGATTGATAGGATCACTAAGAAAAAATTGGATGATGGACAATTAGATGAATGTCCGTTAACCTTAGATGAGTTAAGGCGAATAAAAGGAACTGTAAACGGCAACACGGGAATGCTTCCAATTTTAAGAGGTATTTTCCATATTAGAATTGAATACCCGGAAGAACAACCAAAAGCAAGTAGATCAACATTACCTCCAAGTTAATGATTAATATCCGGATTGAATCAGACCCTTCCCTAAGTGGTCTAGACGATAGTAAATCAGAAGCAATACTAACACATACTCTACAATCCGAAGGAATTATATCCTGTGATATTTCAATTGTTTTTGGTAATAAAAAGTTATTACAAGAGTTAAAAAACAGATTTTTTAATATTAATCGGACAACAGATGTAATTGCATTTCGATTAAATGAGTATGAAGAAGAACATATTGAAGGTGAAATATATATCTGTCTACCGGTAGCGAAAG
>JAHJCW010000028.1 GCA_018812885.1 bacterium
GTTCAGGATTTGGAATCCTTACATTTAAGAATCTATCTCGTTGGTGATAATTTTGAAGAAACTTATAAAACACATAATCGTCAATGTGTGGTCGTTTTAAAAACCAAAATAAAAATGTTCCTATTGGATAACCCTGTTGTATTGAATCAAATAATTTCTCTATTTGTTCTTGCTTCCAAACAAATTTTCTCTGAATAGCAGGCAAATAAATTTCATTATTACCAATTTTCTCAATCACCTGTTTAATAGTCAATTTTTCGTAGCTCATATTATCGTTGTTGGTGTGTTTTTTAGCATTGCTGGCAACACCTTTTATCCACAATAATATTACCGATAAAAGGTTATATCTTCGTAATTTATTACAATTTAACGGAATATTTTATGTTAAAAAGTGAACTCCTTTTAAATTTACATCAGAAATTAACCATTCAAAATTATAGTCAGCAAACTATTAAATCCTATATATCTGCTGTAAGAATATTCATTAATTATATTGTGGATAAGAAAATTGATAATGTTGATGAAAAAGTCATACAAAATTATTTATTCATGTGTAAAGATGAAAAAAGCTACTCACTTTCCTCTATGAAACAGACGTATTCTGCATTACGATTTTTATACATTCAAGCGCTTAAAAAACCTTTTCCACAAAATATTAATTTTTACTTTCGCTCTGAAGAAAGATTGCCTGAAGTTTTATCTACGGAAGAAGTCAATAGAATATTTTCTAAAGTTAACAATATAAAGCATAAAGCAATTTTAATGACGATTTACTCCGCGGGCTTGCGAATTAGTGAACTATTGAATTTGAAAGTACGCGAAATAGATTTTGATCGCAATACAATTAGAATATCCTCAGCCAAAGGTAAAAAAGACAGATTGGTTATGTTGTCTCAAAGATTAGTTCCAGTCTTAAAAAAATACTTGGAACAATACCAACCAATAGAATATTTAATCGAAGGGCAAAAAGGCGGTATTTACAGTCCAAGTTCTGTTCGCCAAATTTTTATTAAGGCAGTTTCAAAAGCTGGAATTAACAAGAAAGTAACTGTTCATACATTGCGCCATAGTTTTGCAACACATTTATTAGATAGAGGAACGGACATAAGGTATATTCAAGAATTATTAGGACATAAAAAGTTGGAAACAACGCAGATTTATACACATATATCAAAAAAGAGTATTTTAGAAATAAAAAGCCCATTAGATACAATATAAAATAATGTTTAAAAAAACAACAGTTCTAATTGTTCTTACCATGTCAGTTTTATTTGCCCAAAATAATTATCCCATTGTCTTAGTGCATGGATTTATTGGTTGGGGGCCGGAAGAAATGGTAGGTTATAAATATTGGGGAGGGTTTTGGGATATAGAGGAATATCTTGAGGAAAAAGGATTCAATGTTATTACTGTCTCCGTTGGACCGGTATCATCCAATTGGGAGCGCGCGGTGGAAATATATTATCAATTAAAAGGTGGTCAGGTAGATTATGGTAAAAATCATGCTGATAAATTTGGTGTAATACAAAAACCGTCGGGCAAAATTTATAAAGGTATGTATCCCGAATGGGACGCGGAACATCCTGTGCATTTGATAGGACATAGCATGGGTGGGCAAACAGTACGCATGTTAGATTATCTGCTTGAGAACTCATTTCATGCCGATTCTTTGAATACTCAATATGAGCAAAGCGAATTGTTGGGTCAATCACATTCCGGATGGATAAAGTCCATTACAACAATTTCTTCACCACATAATGGTACTACCTATTTTGACGTAAGAATAAAAACCTTGCCGTTTTTTCAAAATTTCATTGGTTTGGCAGCTGTAATAGGTTCAGATTTTTACGATTTTGACCTTCAGCAGTGGGATTTGGAACAAAAAGAGGGCGAAAGCTGGCAGGATTATTATGATCGCATGGATAACCATGCGGCATGGAAATCAAAAAACATAAGCACGTGGGACTTAAGTATTGACGGTGCACGGGAACTAAATACAGTAGCGAGAGCCAACCCTAATGTTTACTATTTTTCCTTTGGTACTAGCGTTACGCATCTTGATAAGCAAACAAGGTTTCACGTTCCCGGCGATAAGGTCAATGTAGCTTTGCGTATAAAAGCCAAGTGGATTGGAGAAGAAATTGCGCAATTTTCCGATGGAACGAAGACAGATTCTACCTGGTTCGAGAACGATGGCGTGGTCAATACTAATTCGATGTGGGGGCCAACCACCGGATTAAGCGGACCTGATAAAATCATGAAATATTCTTCTGACGAAACTCTGCTCCCCGGTCAATGGTACACATTTGGTCCTTATGAAATGGATCATTACTATGTAATCGGTCAAGCAATCATTAATAAAAAACAAAGGGAAATGCTTTATAAAATTTACTCTAATCACTGTCAGCTATTATATTCTTTACCAAAATAAGTAAAATTTAACAAAGTTGTTTCATTTCATACAAATATCTAATTTATATGTACATATTTCAACCTATCAGGTCTTTTATTTTTAATAATTATTGTAAATAAAATCAGGAAATTTTGATGAATATGAAACTATCTTTTTTTGGTGCAGCAAAAAATGTTACAGGATCACGTTATTTATTGGAAACGAACAACATAAGAATCCTCATCGACTGTGGAATGTATCAAGAAAGAGATTATCGTGCTAGGAACTGGGAACCGTTTCCCGTAGAACCATCAACCATTGACACGGTTTTGTTAACACA
>JAHJCW010000306.1 GCA_018812885.1 bacterium
CCACGCTACTAAATAGGCAATTCCACCACCGGCAAATATCAATAATATAAATGCCAATCTGATAATTACAGGATCAATATTGAAATAATCACCTAAACCGACGCAAACACCCCCTAGTTTTCCATCCTTTGTTCTTCTATATAATCTTTTCATAATTCCTCTTTTTATTGCTTAAGCTTATTTATAAACCATTTATGATTTATAGTAAATGAAAGTACATGATTGGTACCCAAATCAACGGATTTAGAATTCAGTTGATAGGCATAATTAAATTCAAAATTCGTCCATGAAATTCCGAGTCCGGTAGAATAAAATCCGTACTGACTACGCCCTAACCTGATATTGACTAAATTATAGAAAGATATTTCGGTTCCAATTCTCCAATTTCCTCCGGTAGAACCTAAGTGAAAATCATCGCTTAGCGATTGATCAGATACATTAAAAATAACATCCGTAAGCATAATTAATTCTATCGGTATTTTTGATAGACTCACTGCCTGAGACATTCCAACTAATATTGATGGTTTGGACAGTTCGGTATAACCACTATCCCAAACAATCATACCCGGTATTAAATTGTGTAAAGATATACCAATGTTTGAATTTTCCAACAAGGATCTTGTAATTCCAACATCTAAACCAATACCGCTACCAAGATGATCTCCAAGTGAATGGAATAAGCTCCTAACTGCTACACCAAAATCAAATCCATAAAGTAAGAATTGTGTGCTTAATGCGAGTCCTACTTGATGTTGATTAAAATAGGAAATATTTTCATTATTTAGTCGTTCACCATCATCTAAATACCCGTTATTTTCACCAATATCACCGGTATTGGGAACTCCATCTAAACCCCAGTCCAATAATAGGTTTTGTGTATTTGGTATTTTCGTAACAGACTCGTGCAGTAATAAGATATTAAATATTCGATCGTTTTTTGTGCTGAACGGAAATGAAATTAAATCACTCTGGATTATTCCAGCAAAACGCGATTGATGTCCATAAGTAAAATTTCTGTAATTTTCATAAGTACTTATTGCAGGATTCCATAAAACGGATATTCCACGATCATCAGCAATTGCCGTATTTCCCATCGCAATTGAGCGAGCATCTCCTGCATTCTCATAAACCTGCCAACCATACTTACTCCATCCGGATTGGGCAAAAATAATATCACATAATAGAAGTAATGTAAGAATATATTTTAGTATTCCATTTTCAAAATTGACTATTGAAAATCGACTATTATCCATTAATCCAGTTCTCTCATTCATCTTTTCCACCGACCATCACCCATTAGACATCAACCATTTTAGAGTCCATATTTCTTCTTTAACTGGTCAATCTTTTGTAATGCTTCCAATGGAGTTAATGAGTTGATATCAAGCTTTGCTAATGCCTCGGATAATCTTTTTTCCCTTTGTTCAAAAATGGATATCTGGCTTTTTGTATCTACTTGCTTCGGGCGTAGATCTCTTTTGTCATCATCGGATAAATATTGATTTAATATTTCCGTAGCCCGGAAGATTATTTTTTCAGGCAATCCCGCCATTTTTGCGACGTGTATTCCGTAACTTTTATCACCTGTTCCATTAACCACTTTTCTAAGGAAAACAATTTTATCTCCGAATTCCTCTACTGCTGTATGTCGGTTTTCCAATCTTTCTAATGTTTTTTCCAAGTCGGTAAGTTCATGATAATGTGTCGCAAAAAGTGTTCTTGCGGCGACTTTGGGATTATTATGTAAATATTCGACTATCGCCCACGCTAACGACATTCCGTCATAAGTTGCTGTGCCACGACCAATCTCGTCTAATAAGATTAAACTTTTTTCTGTGGCATTATTTAATATATTTGCTGCTTCGTTCATTTCGACTAAAAATGTACTCTCGCCACCTGCCAAATTATCGCTTGCGCCGACCCTTGTGAATAATTTATCAACAATTCCAATTTTGGCGCTTTTTGCAGGTATGAAAGAACCAATTTGTGCCATCAATACTAATAATCCGATTTGCCGCAGATACGTTGATTTTCCGGCCATATTCGGACCTGTAATTAATTGGATTTGATTTTTATTGGCATCAATTAACAAATCATTCGGAACAAATCGCTCAGTAGATGGCATAAGTTTTTCAACTACGGGGTGCCGTCCATCTTCAATATTAATAGTCGGCTCTTTAATTAACACGGGCTGACAATACGAATTTTTTATGGCTAGTTGGGCAAAATTAGACAGAACATCAATTAAATTTAAAATATGTGCATTTGTTTGAATATTTTGAACATTCATTAGAATTTTATCACATATATCATTAAATATTCTTTGCTCTATATCTTCAATTTCAGATTCTGCAGAAAGAATTTTTTCTTCGTATTCTTTGAGCTCGGGAGTGATATAACGCTCTGAACCAACCAGGGTTTGTCGGCGAATATATGAGTCGGGAACACGTTCTTGGTGCGTTTTGGTAACTTCTATATAATACCCAAATACCCTGTTAAATCCTACTTTTAGCGATGTAATTCCGGTTTTTTTCCGTTCTGACTCTTGAAACTCAGCAATCCATTTTTTTCCGCCGTGGGCTAAATCACGCAATTCATCTAATTTTTTATCTATTCCAGTAGCGATTACATTGCCTTGTTTAATTTGATGAGGCGCATTTTTGTCAACAGTTTTTACTATCATCTGAACGATATTTTTTGTATCGGTAAAACCGCTACTAATATTTTTTAGTACAGCATTTCTTGTTTTATTTAATTGCTTAATTACTTCCGGAATTAGATTTAAACTGTTTCCCAAAGCCAAAATTTCTTTCGGAGTTGCTTTTCTCCTATTTACTTTTCCAATGATTCGTTCAATATCACTAGTTGATTTAAGATTGTCAATTATCCCACTTAGAGTTTGTTTATTATCAACAAATCCGGCAACACTTTTTAGCCGGATATTAATTTTCTTGTCATCGGTTAATGGGCGATTTAACCATTGCCTAAGAAGTCTTCCGCCACCGGCAGTTACCGTTTCATCGATAATATCGATTAGAGTTCCATGCGTACCCTGAGTTGCTAATGATTTGAATACCTCCAAATTGCGCATTGTAAAACCGTCGATTCCCATGTATCCATCTGCAATTATAGGTTGTATTTTGGAAATGTGATCGACTGCGATGTTTAAATTATTCTTGAGATGATAAAATATTACGCCTGCTGCAGTAATACCGTTTTTAAGATTGTTACAACCAAACCCTTTAAGCGAGGAAACATGAAAATGATCGGTTAACGTACGGTGGCTTTGATCGAAATTAAAAATCCAATCCTCAACTTGAGTAATAAACGGTTTTAAATCACGATACCATTTTGTCGTCGTGTAGGTTATGCTTTCACCAATTAGCACTTCACTTGGTGCGAATTTTCTTAGCGCTTCAGAGAGATCAGCCAATACACATTCTCCGCAATAAAATTCTCCTGTAGATTGATCTAAAATTGCATATCCGACTAGGTCACGGTGGAAATAAATACTTGCCAAATAATGATTGGACTTTTGACTAAGAGCTTGATCTGATATTAGTGTTCCGGGAGTAACAACCTCGATAACTTCGCGTTTTACGATTCCCTTAGCAAGTTTAGGATCTTCCACTTGTTCACAAATCACAACACTATATCCGGCTTTCACGAGTTTTGGTAGATAATTATCCAAAGCATGATAAGGAAATCCGGCAAGTGGTACATCGGCAGCGGACCCGCTGGAACGTTTAGTCAAAACAATTCCTAAAATTTTAGCAGTTTTTTTAGCATCTTCGTTAAAAGTTTCGTAAAAATCGCCCATGCGGAAAAGTACAATAGCATCTTGATATTGGAGTTTTATCTCACTATACTGGCGCATTAAAGGTGTGGAATTATTTTCGGTCATAACGCTTCACCTTTTAGTCGTTCATTGCCGTCACGCATTGTTATTTTTTTACGATCAAAGTATTCTAATAACGGAATCACTGATTTGCGTGTCAAACCGGTAATATCTTTGAATTGCACAACGGACAGCTTATCGCTTTTTGCGAAATACTGCTTCAACTTTTTCTTCATCTCCTCGATTTGCAGTCGGCCTGCCCACATCCCTTCAGCAATATCAATGACTTTTTCTTGTCCTTTTAATACGTGCAATAATTCCAACACTTTTTTAGTTGGTAATTCACTTTCTTCAGCTAATAAATTTATAGTTATCGGTTCGTAATCAAAACTACCGATTAATTTTTCAATTATCTCAGCTTTCTGTTGATCTTTACCATATAATTCAATGCCATAATTAGCAAGTGCATAACCAGCTTGAATTTGTTTTACCTCTTCTTTTGATATTAAATCGGACAAAACAAATTCAAACCAATTACTGTTAAAGTTTGATTTTTCTTTTAATTCTTCCCCCTTCATGGATTTTTGATAAGGATTATTTTTATAAAATTCCTCTAATATTTTGATAATTATTACTTTTGATTCTTCTAAATTTTCGCTAGAATAAATTAGAGGTTTCCCTTTTGTAGTCAGCAATTTATTTTTTATAATAATTGATTTTAGTGTTTGATTGGATGTGTGGAAAATCTTGCACCATTCATCTAATGTATTTGGATTATTAATTTCTCTGTTAATGAATTGTAGATAACGCTTTTCCGGTTCAATCGCTAAATCCTTAGTCCATAATTTTTGAGATTTAACGGTACCTTTTAGATCAGTATCAAGTACAATTCCACCTCCGATTGTATTTAATGGGGAATAGGAACGAATCACAAATCTATCGTCCATAGCAACAACAGCCGGTAATTCGAACTGGATCAGTGCATTTCCGGATTCTCCTTCTTTTAGGGATTTTTTTATTAAGAAGACTCGTCCTAAAAGTTCCTGTGTCCCAATATAGATTCTAACACGCTGCTTTGATTTAATAATCCACTTAGTTTTAGGAATCATAGAAATATGTGCTATAATTTGTAAAGTCGGTTTTAACCAACCATTGCTAATTAATTCTGCGCCACGCCATAGATCTTTTTTATCTAATCCGGCAATATTTACCGCCGCTCTATCGCCTAGCTTTACAGAATCAACCAATTTTTCATGACTTTGCAATCCACGCACTCTCCCTATTTTTTCCGCCGGGAGGATTTGGATCTCATCACCTTTTTTTAATTCTCCGGAAATAACCGTACCTGTGACAACTGTCCCAAAGCCGGTTTTTATAAAACTACGATCAATCTGAAGGCGGAAAAACCCTCGGTCATTTTTTTCATGAACTTTTTCTGCTTGTTCCAATAATATTTTTCTTAACTCTTCAATTCCTCTACCATTTGCGGTTGATGTTCGAACAATCGGTGCATTTTCTAAAAAAGTTCCTTTGCATAATTGGTGTATGTCTTCTTCCACCAAATCTGTCCATTCTTCATCCGCAAGATCGGTTTTGGTTAACGCAATCACTCCTTGCGGTATTTGCAATAATGATAATATCTGCAGATGCTCAATGGTTTGCGGCATTACGCCATCGTCAGCGGCGATTACAAACAATCCAATTTGAATTGTTGACACTCCGGAAACCATATTCCGGATAAATTTTTCATGTCCCGGTACGTCAATAATTGTGATATTTTCTGTTAGAAAAGCAAATCCTAAATCAATCGTCATTCCGCGGGCTTGTTCTTCCGCAAGCCGATCAGTATTGGTACCGGTTAATGCTTTAACAAGGGCAGTTTTGCCATGGTCAATATGCCCCGCTGTACCGATTACAACTTGCGACATTTACAACTCGTTAATTGCTTTTATCAACTCGGAATATTGTTCCGGCAATACCGCTTTCAAATCGATATAAAACTTACCCTTATTAATATATCCTATAATCGGGGTAGAGCGTGTACGTAACTGTTGAGATAAGTGTATAACTTGATTAGTAAGTGGTAAGTGGTGAATGGTAAATGGTAAAAATTGCAAAGCGACGCTCGGGATTTTTTCTTCCGGCAAGGAGCCACTTCCTGCTTCAACTGTGGAATCAATTATCCTAATTTGCCTTTGTTTTTTTACAGGTGGTTTGATATCCATAAATAATTTTTCTGCTCTATCCCGGAGTGTTTGTTGCGTAGTTTGTAAAAGTGTGTTTGATAAATTATCTTTAGAAACACTATCGGATCTATATGTGCGTAACGTTTCTTCCATCAAGGCGATGGTAAACTTATCGCAGCGCAGAGCGCGATAAAGCGGATTTGATTTAATCTTTTTAAGCGCTGAATTCTTACCAACAATCACACCGGACTGCGGTCCCCCTAAAAGTTTATCACCGGAAAAGGTTACAATAGAAACACCGGATTTAACGGTCTCCTGAACTGTGATTTCCTCCGGCAATCCATGACTATTTAAATTGATTAAAGCACCGCTACCCAAATCGGCGAAAACTGGAATTCGTTGACGTTTACCGAGTTCAACTAATTCTTTTAAGGTTGTGGATTTGGTAAATCCTTTTACTATATAATTGCTTGTGTGAACCCATAGCAAAAGAGCAGTATTTATATTTATCGCCTTCTCGTAATCTTTGAGATGCGTACGGTTGGTGGTTCCCACTTCAACCAATTTGCAATTACTTTTTTCGACAATATCGGGAATGCGGAATGAACCGCCAATTTCAACCTCCTGCCCACGCGAGACGATAACCTCCCTACCTTCCGCAAGTGTATTAAGTGCAAGTAAAACCGCCGCCGCATTATTGTTGACGATAATTCCGCCATCAGTGTTGGTTATAGCTGCCAACAGATCATTTAAATGATCAAGTCTGTCACCGCGTTTTCCGGTTTCCAGATCAACTTCAAGGTTTACATAGCCGGATAGTTTTTTGGTAACATTTTGCAGCACTTTTTTACCAATCGGCGCTCGACCAAAATTGGTGTGTAATACAATTCCAGTTCCATTGATAACATTTCGCAAACTACTATCAGCCAATAATTTTACAGAATTGACAATTTCTTTTTTAATATCTTTGCGCGATGATTTCAGTTTTTTGTCTTTAGCTAAATTGCGGTATTTTGCAAGCTCATCACGGATTATTTTTACAACATAGTTTTGATGAACTTGAATATCATTTCCAAGTTCTTGTAAGATTTCCTGTACGGAAGGTATTTCTTTATATAATTTATTGGACATAACA
>JAHJCW010000307.1 GCA_018812885.1 bacterium
ACTAACTATTATGGATGTATATAGAAAATTATGGAAGTAAGAAATATTGCAATTATTGCCCATGTTGACCACGGGAAAACAACGTTGGTCGACAGAATTCTTCATCAGGTAAATTTATTCAGGGATAATGAAGCTGTAAGGGATTTGATTCTGGATTCAAATGATCTGGAACGAGAGAGAGGGATAACTATATTATCTAAGAATGTATCAGTAAGATATAAAGGAACAAAAATAAATATTATCGATACTCCCGGTCACTCAGATTTTGGTGGAGAAGTTGAACGGGTTTTAAATATGGCCGACGGCGTGTTGGTTCTTGTTGATGCTTTTGAAGGACCAATGCCACAAACACGATTCGTATTGCAAAAAGCATTAGAATTAGGTTTAAACCCTATAGTTGTGATTAATAAAGTTGATAAACCAAATTGTAATCCGGATGAAACAAACGAACTTGTATTTGAACTAATGTATTCTTTGAATGCTTCTGAAGAACAATTGAATTATCCGACAGTTTACGGTTCATCAAAACAGGGATGGATGGGATCTGATTGGAGAAAACCAACAAATGATGTTTCATATTTGTTAGATACAATTATTGAGTATTTTAAACCACCAAAATATAATCCAGGAACTTTACAATTACAAATTAGCTCATTGGATTACTCATCTTATACAGGAAGAATTGCGGTAGGAAGGGTACATCGAGGAAGTATTAAAATGGGAGATAGAGTATCAACTGTTCAGAGGAATGGTTTAATACATAAATCCGTAGTCAAGGAACTTTATCTTTTTGAAGGACTGGGAAAAGAAAAAACTAAAGAAGAAGTTAAATCAGGTGAAATAGTAGCCATCATGGGACTTGAAAACTTCGATATTGGGGATACTGTTGCTGATTTTGAAGCGCCCGAAGCTTTGGTACCTACTGCTATAGATGAGCCTACAATGAGCATGTTGTTTACTATTAACAACTCTCCATTTTTTGGTAAAGAAGGAAAATATATAACATCAAGACGAGTCAGAGAAAGATTATTTAAAGAAACAGAAAAGAATCTGGCATTGAAGGTAGAAGAAACAGACTCTCCTGATAAATTGCTCGTATACGGAAGGGGGATTCTTCATTTGTCTATTCTCGTCGAAACGATGCGGCGAGAAGGATACGAAATGCAAATAGGTCAACCGAAGGTAGTTATTAAAGAAATAGACGGTTATAAAAATGAACCGATTGAGTTTTTATATGTAAATGTTCCTCAAGAATTTTCCGGCAAAGTTATTGAGATAGTCTCTAAACGTAAAGGAGATATTATCAATATTGAGAAAAAGAATGACAGAATAAATCATGAATTCAAAATATCATCCAGGGGATTGATCGGACTTTCCAATCTAATATTGACCGCAACCGAGGGCGAAGCAGTGATATCACATCGGTTAAAAGGATTTGAACCGTGGAAGGGTGAGATAAAAGGTAAAAGAAATGGTGCATTGATTGCTATGGAAACAGGAACATCAATTGCTTATTCAATCGATAAACTTCAAGACAGGGGTAATTTTTTTATTGATCCAAACGAAAAAGTTTATGCCGGTCAGGTGATTGGTGAGAGTACAAGATATGATGATATTGTAATAAATGTTACCAAGACTAAGAAATTATCTAATATGCGCGCTTCAGGCTCAGATGAAAAAGTATCTATCGCTCCGGCGATTAAGTTCTCGCTGGAAGAAGCGATGGAATATATCGGAGATGATGAATATGTTGAAGTAACCCCAAAATCAATTCGTTTAAGAAAAATATTACTTAGTGAGTTGGACAGGAAAAGGAATAAGAACTTGGAGAGGCAATAATTATAACATGAAAAGATTTAAAATTGGAATAGATTTAGGCGGTACAAAATTACTTGGAGTTCTCGTTGATAGCAGTTATAATATATTAAAGAAGAAAAAGATAAACATTCAAAAGAATAATACTCTTGATAAAATAATTGATGAAATTGCAAGTATTTATTTTGAACTATCGCATGATTTAGAAATTGAAAAACTTGGGATGGCAGTTCCTAGTTCAGTTCAATTTGAATCAGGAATCGCTTCTTTCCTTCCGGCTTATGGGTGGAAAAATATTCCATTTGGACAACTAATTAAGTCAAAAATTGGTGTTGAGGTCAATGTTGATAACGATGTTAATATGGCTACTTTAGCTGAGTTCAAATTGGGAGCCGGTATTGGAGTTAATTCGCTATATACATTCTATCCGGGAACTGGAATCGGAGGTGGTTATATTTCTAATGGAAAATTAATTCGTGGTTATAACGGTACTGCTGGTGAAATCGGTCATATGGTTATAGACGTAAACGGAGTTAAATGTAAATGTGGACAACGTGGTTGTTTAGAGACTATCGTAAGTAATGCCGGTTTTAGAAGGTTGCTTAATGAATCAAAAAACTCATCTTCATTATATAACATTGATAATATTACAAGTGACAATATTGTGGAAGCGTGGCACTCGGCGGATTTAACTGTTCAAAATATTTTAAAATTCCAAGCAGAAGTGTTAGGAATCGCTATTGCGAATGTTATCAATATTACTGGGGTAGAAAGAATATTAGTTGGTGGACAAATTTATCATTTATTAAAAGATGAATTATTACCACTAGTAATAGAAACAGCAAACGACCATGCGATTAGTAACGGAATGAAAAATGTTGATATATTGCTAAACAAATTAGGTCCCGAAGCACCAGCTTTGGGTGCCACATTATTGTAAATAATTATTATAATCCAAAAAAGTAGAGGAGTGGTATTTCTACTTGCTCAGCCCATGCGGATTCATTGTGTTCTGCACCATCGAAGATTTCATAAATTAAATCATCAAAGTTTTTAGATTCCAAAACATTTACCATGTTAGTAATTGCAGGCTGTAATTCCGTTTCTAAACCAACAGAGCCATTCAAGATTACAAATTTAATTTGTTTCTGCTGTTTAGCTGTTTTGACACGTTTAACGATTTCATTATTATCAACTAAGAAAGCGGGTGATAAACATCCTGCCATTGAAAAAATATCAGGATATTCCCAAGCCAGATGAAATGATATAATACCTCCCATAGATGAACCCATAACAGCAGTATTGTTAGCATCAGCAAGTGTGTGGTAAGTTGAATCTATAAGTGGTTTTACCGTTTCTATTAAAAATCGACTGTACTTTTCACCTTTTTGCTTTGGACTATATTCGGCAGTTCTGTCATCGGTACAATTTATTCCAACCATTATTATTTCGTTCATTTTACTGCTTTCGATCAGCTTTGTAACTGTCTCATCCAATTGCCAATCAATTCCAAGATATGATGTGGAAGGATCAAAGACATTTTGGCCATCGTGTAAATATAAAACAGGGTATCTCTTGTCGTTATTTTCTGAGTAGCTAGGTGGTAACCATATAATTATGTTTCTGTAATTATTTAATTGAGACGAGTAAATCTCTCGATGATATATTACATTGCCTGTAATTTTACTATCAGGTACGTTTTCATCTCTCCACTTCAGTACAATATGGTTAATGGTTGTATCCGTTTTGATTATAATATTATAATTATTCGGAATACGACTGCCATTAGTAAGCGCCTCGGTGTTCCAAGAACCACGCGTTATTTTGTATTCAATATTTGTGTTATTAGGTAGTTTTAGTGTAATTGAATACTCAGTGTTATTGATCTTTTGTAATGGTATTTCTGCAGGATTCCAACTACCTAGCTGAGGCATATTTCCTGCAATGGTAACCCGATCAGTTGTTTCAGGTACCTTAACTATAAAAGTAACTTGGGAATCGTTGCATCCCATAAAGATTAACAATACAAAAATAATATTTATTTTCTTAAACATAATAAAAAAGGGTGTAGAAAACTACACCCTTTTTATATATTAGGAACAAATCCTTATTTCATCATCGTCATTTTTTTGACTTGATGGAAATATTCACCGGCATCTAACTCAAATAAGTAGGTACCGCTTGGTACTTGATTCCCATTAAGATCTAATCCATTCCAGGTTGCTTTATAATTACCGGGTTGAGCGTAGCTGTTAAATATTGTGGCTACTTTTTCTCCCAATAAGTTATAAACGTTCAATGTTACGTCTATACCAATAGGAAGTTTAAACTCAACTGTCGTGGTTGGATTAAATGGATTTGGGTAGTTATCACCTAAACTAAATTGATTAGGTTTTGCACCACCAGTCAATTCAACTTCTAAACTAGGTGAGTTAGTATCAAAATCCCAAGCATTATAGAAAATCGGATCTATTGATCCAAATGCACTGAAAATAATGGTATTAGAAATATTTGATGTAAGATTTTCAATGTGATTATTACCATAGCCACCTTCATTATCTCCACCGCCAATTCCAAACTTAAATTCCTGTCCAAGTTCAGTACTATTTGATTTATAGATGTAAGTGTTTGAATATAAAGTATCGCCCGCTACTAGATCAAAGTCGTGAGTTCCATCATCATACATTTGTTTGTATTCAGTCTGAGCTAATGTTCCACCCCAAGTTGTCCATGATTCAGTTTGCATTTGGTCAACAGTTGCAGGACCATTCATATAAACACCTAATGCATCAATTTGATCTACAGAAGTAATATCAATGTCACCTTGTATATCATTTAAGGTTGACCCCTTCATTACCTGATAATAAGCCGGTCTCAAATCTAATATATATGTCCATTGAATTTTATTTCCATCTCCGCAGCCGGCACAGATTTTATTAGCATTTCTGAATTTAGGCATACGTCTTGGCGATACATTTGATGTGACATTATCATTTATAGTATATGGAGCATTATCGGCTGCACCTGCAAGGTCGTGTAATCTACGCTCAGATAAAGATACATCACTACCTGAGTAATTAAAGTTGTAGAATATTTCTCTATACTCGATGCCGTTCTTAATACGGTAGTATTGATAGAAAATTCCGTCAGAAGCTAAATCGACACCAACTTTTGGTATGGTTACACTATAAACTGTTCCAAATCCTGCTGTCAGAGTATCGGAACGTACACTTTGTTGAGTACCACCGTAGCCCCATTTGACTAAGAGTGTATCACCTTGGGTGAATCCGCTTGCTGAGATGGCAGCAGAAACATCAGTCATAAAAGTCAAATTGGATAATGTATCGGATGCTGCAAAAGGTTCTGGACCTTTATCATTCCAATAAACCCATTGCACTGTAGTATCCGCCAATACATCTAAACCGCGATTTTCATTATCTGGATAGTAACCATGTCCTTGAACATTTTCGGAGTTTCCGCCCCATTCAGTGCCATTATTATGAAAGCGATACATAAATCCAATATATGGAGCACCGGCAGGATCTAGCTCTAAGTGATAATTCCAATATGTACTTGTACCTTCTTGAGTAAGAGCATACTGTCCTGGATTCCAAAAGCCAATATAATCACCATTAACATTTGGGCCACCGCCTACAAGGGATAATATTTTAGCTGGATCGAAGTCAGTAAATTCGGACACATTGACACGGAAGAATACATCAATATTAGCTGTTGGTGTATATGGTGGGGTTTCCGAATTAACATATTCAAGCGGTAAAACAGTATCTACTGTTGGTACTGTGAGAATCCGGTTTGGTGTACCTTCCCAACTTGAGGTCACTGTTCCGTCTAGGTTTAATACATTAAAACCGAATTTATATTGTTTTTCAGTTCCAATTGTTGCCTCGGGAAATGTTACAGAATATTCCCAATAGTCACCACCGACACTCATCATCGGGTCTCCACCTGGTGTCCAAACCGCTCCGGATGAATATTCCTGAACTTCACCGCGAAGATCAACGCCGGTAAGGCCTGCTCCGCCGGGAGTTACATCGGAAGTATCCGTTACACCTTGTACAGTTGATGTATTGGCTCGGAAAGTAACTGTAACATCGGCAGCTATTGCATAACTAACGAACAATGCAATAAAAACGATTAACATTTTCTTCATTTATTAATACTCCTTTTTATTATTAATTCTTACTAGTAACTCACAACTGAGCTACTAGTGTAGAAATTAAGTTATTTTATTCTTTTTACAAAGGAAAATGATATTCCCTGTAATTTAAAAATTTAGAGATAATCCCCAATGCGGAATGTATCCAAATCGTCCAAAATCTTGAATCGCATAATCAACAACAATTCCAAAACCACTCACATAAGCCTTTGCACCAATACCGGCCGTTAATCCTTCTTCACTTGCGGAATTACCAATTGATTTATATCCTGCGCGTAAGAATACACGTTCCATAAAACCTGCTTCCATACCAAAATTAACCGATTCAACATCGTCACTTGGCATGAAAAAATCACTTGCTAATGTTAAACGGACTGCGTCAGTTTTTACTATATCTGAGGAAATTCCTACTCTAAAGAATAATGGTAAAGGCCATGCATCAGTTTTTAATTTAGCAACGATGGTCTCATTATGACCGCTATTATTAGGATCGAGATCTATTTTATGGAAAAGATCCTTCCCATCCATTGTCATATCTGAGCCGAAATTGGAAATGCTCATACCAATTCTGAATACTTCGCTTAGCGATTGATATAATAATCCCACGTCCAATGCCACAGATGAAGCACTTTCATTATGAATTCTCTGACTGATATATTTTAATGAGCCTCCAATTGAAAATCTATTTGTAAGATTGCGTGAATAGGATAGACCGGTTACCAAATCAGAAGCTTTCCAATATAAATCTGTGCCGGATTGATTATATAAGTCAGTTATTTCTTCATCACCATAGTCGAGCTGTGTAAAGAATATGCCAATTGCATTGGATTGATTTAATTTGAGCACTGTAGCTAAAAGATTTACGTTGGTATCAACCAGCCAACTGGCGTTAGAGAACATTGCTTGGCTTTTGTCTAATCTTGAAATAGCTCCCGGATTCCAATACAAAGTTGATGCATCATCAGCGATAGAAGTAAAGGCGCCTCCCATTGCGATGGATTTTGGACCTACGCCAATTCCCAGAAATTGGGCAGCAGAAGTACCAACTTTAGACTGAGCTGATATCATCGCAAAAGCAATAACGATTATAATTGTAATTTTCTTCATTTTATCACCGCCAGTTTACCGGATTGTTTGCCCCCGGTGGGGGAGTCTACGATGTAAAAATATACACCATAGGCAATATCTAAATTTTCCTTAGTCTTTAAATCCCAAGTGACTGTTCCTGTGAACATATCTCCGGAGTGTTCTAAAGTTCTAAGATGTTGACCCCGAGAAGTAAAGATATATATTTTTGAGTCACTTGGCACATTTTGAAAGAACACTTTCCGTTCACCACGACCACTTGTGATACCCGGAGGTAGGGGAGATTCAAATTCATTAGCCGCTATATACGGATTGGGAACTACGCGGATGTTGTTCATATTAGTTTTAGTAATTTCTTTATCAACCTCAGGTACCGGAGTTGTAAATGTAAACACATCACCTTTTCTAAATGGTTTTGTCATCGAAATAAATAATGTATCACCTGTTCCAAAATTTAAATCATCTGCTAACGATGTATCTCTTTCAGTAAAGATCATTGACCACGTATAGCGATAATTATCATCTTCATCCTTTTCATAGAAATATAGTAGATCAATTGGATCAAGCACTCCTTTCCTACCTATTGCACCATCATAGAAAAAATAGGGGACTTCAACGTTGTTCGCACGGTCAAATACTTTAAAATTAGTTTTATCACCGGGTGTTGCTGTTGGGAATGTTAAATGATTTAGTGCTTCACCAAACTCCCCATCATTGGAAAATACTATCATATAATCACTGGGCATTTTAATTGGTTTTCCAAATATATTAGATGCAGCAGCACCAATACTAATCTGATATGTTTGATTACCATCATTTTTATTCCAATTCGATCCATCTTCAGTTGTCCACCAATAGGTTAATGAATCAATAGGAGCAATAGTCCAATAATCATATTTAGTAGTTACCTGATTAAGTAACGGACTATTTTCAAATAACAATCTTACACCGTCAAATGTTTTGGTGTCGGCAGTTTCCGGAGCATAGGGAGTTTTATCGGAATTATTCCAAGGCGATTTTTGAATATATGGATCTTTATAAATTGGGTAATATTCAAATGAAATTTCATGTTCATCCGATCCTAATGCATCATGAAACACAGCCCGAAATTTCCCGCTAGTATAAAGGAGTTCAAAATTATCTTCCGGTACAATATTCCCAATACTATTTTTTAGTACGACCGTTTCAGGTATAATATTATTATACGGTAATTGTATTGTCAAAGTATCATTTGGTATAAATTTAAATGTTATTGGAGTCAAATCGTGGACAATGTAATAAGTAGTAATCGGAGCAAATTCATCATTATCGTTTTTGTCTACATTATTATCACTATTGTCAGGCAATCCATTATTATTTCTATCATCTGAAATAGTCCAATCATTGTCATTATCAATGCCATCTGTGGCAGTATCAAAGAATTCAACTTGATATTTGTGTCCGGTTAATCTTGTTTCATCAATTATTTCAATGCCAAATGATCCTGTTGCAGGACCCAAGATATGGTTTACTTCTGTTTCACTATCTAAAATATATCCAAGTGATTTATTAGTTGGTGTAATTGCTAATGTATTAATATCAGTAATAATATCTCCACTTGGTAAAACTGATATAAATTTTGAATTTTCAGCTGGGAAAATATTTTTTTCATTATCGCCATGATCATAAGCTACTAATGCGTAGTAATATGTACGACCATTAACAACGTCTTCATCCACAAAACTATGGATAAGCCCACCATCATTACCTAGATAGTAACTGTAGCCTTTTGTTTGTTGAAAAAGTTCATTGGAAGGATAAAAATATCCATTTATTCCATCTTCTTTATCCCATTGCATGATTGGAATATAACCTTCAACTAAACCATGGGCATTAGTTACGTTTCTTACATCATTAAAATTAGAGTCAGTTGCACGGTAAAGTTTATAACCTTGGAAATCAAATTGTTTGGTTATTGGATCAGGGTGCTCTTCTGCAATACGATCCCAGTACAATGTTATTTTACCATCACCAGCAACTGCGTTTAGCGTTGGTTTTCTTGGAGGTGGCGGGAAACGGTAATTATTATTATAAATATTCTGAACAGTTCTTTTATTATTAATTAGGTCATCTAAATCTTCGCCATAAACCAGGGCTAATGATAAGCGTTCAGTTTGACCGGCTTGTAAGGGGAAATAACCTGAACCATAAATAAAATCTCCATCACTCCCACCTGTCGGTTTTCCATCGGAAATATTACCGGGCGTGTCAAAAAACCCAGGACGAAGTTTATCCCAAAGCGCTTCATCATCTTTCCACGGATATTGATTTGATGGCTCAAAATAATCAAAACTTGTCAGACCTATTTGATCAGATTCATCAACATCAGTTTGATCAAAATTGGGTTCACCAGGAGTGGGGACTCCATCGCCTTCACCGTAATCATAAGTGTCAGATATTCCGTCCGCACCCAGGTCATCAAAATCTATATCCCAATCATTGTCATTGTCAATCCCATCGTCACGACGTTCATCTATCATTGTATTATCAATATTTGGATTATTTATGTAATCGATATAGGCACGTGGATTTAAAATATCAAATAGCACTTTTCCATTTTGATCAATCCTACGCTGACGATAATGAAGATAGTAGTTTTCATCTATTAAACCATCTAGATCATTATCAATCCCATCATAAGCATTTGGATTGACGATTCTATCACCTTGTGTATTTAGGATTATATTTCCTTCTACCAGTTTAGTAACTCCAGGATGGATACTTAATGTTTTCCCCCTTGTTTGTAATTCAACAGGCGCTGGATTTGTAATTAAGAATTCGGAACGATTATATACATCATTAATTAGAATTACTTTACTACCAACATTTATCAAAGTTGAATCAAAATCTTCTTCTTCAAAAGTAGGGACAAATGTAGTACCCTCGTAATCTGCATAATCTCCATCATTATCAATTCCATCGAAAGGATTACCGGGACTTTCTAAAAAGGCGTATCCAACCATTCCTACAGGTCCTACCCAATTTGGATTACGACTAACGTCATTATCGTAGTCCCCTGTATATGTAATATCATCATTTACATCA
>JAHJCW010000308.1 GCA_018812885.1 bacterium
AGGTTCATAACCTGTCCAAAGGCATTCTGTCAAATTAGAGGCAGGTTTGGAACCTGCCTCTACACAAAAATAATATCTGTGTAAATCCGTAGCATCCGTGCAAGCCACTTTCTATTTAATTAGATTACTATCGCAGGGTCATCCAAACTTTCTACAATCAAATCTGCACCGGCACCTACAATATCATCATACCATTCTTGTCTTCGGCAAACAATTATTGATTTACATCCATTAACTTTTGCAGCAATTGCATCTTCCGGAGTATCACCAACTAATACTATTTCATTAAATTTATAGGTTTTGCCCAATACTTCTTGCGCACGGTTTCGCGCAACAATTGGTAAATCGGAACGTGTTTTACCATCATCTCCATAGGCCCCAAATGAAAAATGCTTCATTAAATCAAATCGTCTTAATTTAATTTGTGCACCACGTTTGACGTTCCCTGTAAGCAGTGCTAAGGGCAGATCATTCTCTTTAACTTTATGGACTAGATTTAAGGCATCTTTAAATACAAATGCTTCAATCGAGTCTAAATAAGTATTTTCAAATAGTGTCAAATAATCATTAATAATATCGTTTATGATTTCAGTCATATCACCATCAACTCCGCTTTTCCCCAATGCATTTCTTACTATTAATCTATCGGTAAGCCCGGCAACGTCTTTGATCTGTAAGTTGGGTGGAATCCCTGTAAACTTTTCGATTGCCTGATTGATCGCTGTGCGGGCCGAAGGTCCCGGAGATAGAAGCGTGCCATCAATATCAAATAGGAAGAGTTGATTCTTCATTATTGATTTTCCTATATAACTATCGAAGCATCATCGCACAGTAACAAAATCTTATTTTTGATAACATCCCTTAACTCTTCAACAGACATTTTTTGATAATAATCTTTCTTTACTGGCTTTCCAATATTAATGGTAATCACACCGGGATATATTCTCCAATCATTCTTTTGTTTGGAATCATACGCTCCTATCAACCCAATCGGAATGATAGTAATCCCTGTATTTAATGCTAGGTGGAACGGACCTTTTTTAAATTCTCCCATCTTGCCGGTATGAGTTCTTGTTCCCTCCGGAGAAATTAAAAACGAAGTTCCCTCCCTTATTACATCTTCAGCTAATTTTAAACTGTGTATTGCTTTTGGTAAATTTTCCCGCACGATAGGAATCGCACCATAGCGTTTGATTACCCTGCCCCAAATTGGCCATGAAAATTGATAAACAGCACCGACTGCTGAAATATATTCTTTTACTGTACCTGCTACCAGAAATTGGTCCAACAATGATTGATGATTAAATAAATATAGATGTGGTCCATGCTTCGGGTCAGGTATTTCACCTTCTACTTTGATTATTTGTCCTGCACCAAATAATATAAAACGACAAAGGAATCTTGCCAAGCGATGTAATCGCTTGGGCGATATGAATAATGCTGCAAATAAATATATCCCAGCAGAAATAACAAAAGTGATTAAAGCGAACGGCCAAATAACAATCGCAATTATGGAACTGCTAATATTTTTAAGAATGCTTCTCACTAATAACTTCGAGAACTAACCTACTTTAGCTCCATTGGGAATATTTTTCTGTGGTTCAAGCAAAACTACAGCGTGGTCCTTATTATTTGCTCCCATAACCAAGACTTCCGAAGTAATTCCGGCAATTTTTTTCGGTGATAAATTAATAACTGCTACGATCTGTTTCCCCACCAAATCACTTGGATGATATAAATCAGTAATTTGAGCACTCGATTTTTTAATACCTAATTCCCCAAAATCAATTTCAATCAAATATGCAGGTTTTTGGGCTTTATCTAATAATTCTGCTTTAAGGATAGTTCCTATTCTTAGATCAAGTTTACCAAAATCTTTAATATTAATCATTATTAATCCAAAACTACTGTGTCTTTATATTCAGGAACAAAAGTATCCCAGCCGGTCTCTTCTTGTAAATATTTACTAAAATGCATCGCAGCTTCTTCTTCGCCATGTGTAATAAATACTCGCCGTGGGGCCTTTTTTATATTTGTTACCCAATCGAATAATTCATTTTTACCGGCATGAGCGGAAAACCCTTCTATTCTTTTCACTTTCATTTTCATCGGAAAAATCTTTCCAAATAGTCGTATTTCTTTAGCACCATCTAAAATAATTCTACCCAAAGTACCTATTGCCTGGTAGCCAACAAACAGTAAAGTGCTCGCAGGATTATTTATGTTATTTACTATGTGATGTTTTACTCTACCACCGGTACACATTCCAGAGCCCGCTAAGATAATTGAAGTTCCACGAATGTTATTAACTGCTTTAGATTCCTGAACAGTATTTACATACTTTAAATTACCAAATGAAAATGGTGAGTGACTGTCATCTAACAGGTCCATCATTTCCTCATCAAAAAGCTCCGGATGATCTCGAAATACTTTGGTTACTTTATTCGCCATTGGACTATCCACAAATACTAATAGCGGAGGAATTCTTTTTTCCAATAATAATGAATTCAATTCATACAATAATTCTTGCGACCGTTCTATGGCAAAGCTCGGAATAATTATATTTCCGCCTGCCTGATGAGTCTCGTTAATTACTTCTTCTAAATTATCATCGATATCACGAATTTCCTGATGGTGACGGTTACCATATGTAGATTCCATAATAACATAATCCGCTTCCTCAAAAACTGTCGGATCGCGCAAGATAACTTTGTTCGGGCGTCCAATATCACCGGAAAATATAATACTTCTTTCTTCATCGCCATTTTTGACGATAATCTTAATCATAGCCGACCCAAGGATATGTCCGGCATCGTAAAAAGTTGCTACAACATTAGTGGCAATATTTATTTCTTTCTTATATTTTACTTCACGAAATAATTTAACTGCATCTTTAGTATCATCAATGGTATAAAGGGGAATATGGGGATACGGTCCTTCCCTTTCTTCTTTCTTATGTCGTTTTTCCTTGTATTCAGCATCTTCAAATTGCAGTTTTGCCGAATCCATTAATACGATTTCAGCAATTTCGGCGGTGGCGGGAGTACAAATAATATTACCATTAAAACCATCTTTGACCAATTTTGGTAAAAATCCGCAATGGTCAACATGGGCGTGTGTTAACAAAACCGTGTCAATGGTTGATGGTTCTACGGGAAACGGTTCCCAGTTCCTAGCACGATAATCTCTTTCTTGATACATTCCACAGTCGATGAGG